>JABFVP010000122.1 GCA_013362725.1 Cupriavidus sp. | reverse complement strand
GCCAAGCACCAGCAGCGCCACGCCGAGCAGCCCGCCCGCGCCGGCCATCCACGCGGCCGGGCGCGGTCGCGCACCCAGCCAGGCCCACGCCAGCACCACCACGATCAGCGGCTGGATCGCGCCGACCGTGGCCGCTACGCCGCCCGGCAGGCGGTAGGCGGCGATGAAAAGCATCGCCTGGAAGAAACCGATATTGAGCACGCCAAGCACCGCCGCGCGCCACCACCAGCCGCCCTGCGGCAACTGCCTGCCGAAGGCCAGCATCGCCAGACCGGCCGGCAGCGCGCGGATCACGCCGGACAGCAAGGGCTGCCCTGGCGGCAGCCACTGACTCGTCACCAGATAAGTGCTGCCCCAGATCGCGGGGGCCAGGCCGGTCAGCAGGATATCCCGGAGCCCTGCGCCGGCCGTCGCACGAGTCGAAACGTCGTTCGCCTTCATATCAATATTCTTGATGTCAAGATAAATCACTTTACGAAGGCGATCGGTTGATGTCAAGATACTTCGCTTGCCTTGGTACTTGTATCCCTGCCCTGATGACCGCCCGCCGCAAACCCGAAGACGCGCCCGACCATGTCGACGGCATCCTCGCCCAATGGGCGCGCGAACGCCCCGACCTCGATGCCTCGCCGATGGGCATCCTGGGGCGGCTGGGCCGGCTCAACCGCCATACCGGCCGGGCGATCGAGGCCGCGCTGGGCGCGACCGGGCTGCAGCCGTGGGAGTTCGATGTGCTGGCGACGCTGCGGCGGGCCGGGCCGCCCTATGCGCTGTCGCCGGGCGCGCTGATCGGCTCGCTGATGATCACCTCGGGCACCATGACCAACCGGCTCGACCATCTTGAGCGGGCCGGGCTGGTGCGGCGCGAGCCCAATCCGGAGGACCGGCGCGGGCTGCTGGTGGCGCTGACCGATGCCGGGCGTGAACGCGTCGACCACGCGGTGGAGCTGCACGTGGCCAACGAGCACCGCCTGCTCGAAGGCCTGACCGCGACGGAGCGCGCGCAGCTGGCCGCGCTGCTGCGCCGCTGGCTGCGCATGTTCGAGCCGCCCGCCGGCGATGGCGGCGAAAGCAAGTCAGGCGACTGAATCCGTCGACTGAGCCGCGCTTCAGGTGCGCTGCGGCCCCTCGCGCAGATCCGGCAGGAACACCGTCAGCAGCCCCAGCAGCGGCAGGTAGGCGCAGTACTCGTACACCGCGCGGATGCCGTGCGTATCGGCCATGCCGCCCAGCACCGCGGCGCCGATGCCGCCCATGCCGAAGGCAAAGCCGAAGAACAGGCCCGACACCATGCCGACCTTGCCGGGGATCAGCTCCTGCGCGAACACCAGGATCGCCGAGAACGCCGACGCCAGGATAAAGCCGATGATGAAGGTCAGCACCGTGGTCCAGAACAGGCCCACGTGCGGCAGCAGCAGCGTGAACGGCGCCACGCCCAGGATCGAGGCCCAGATCACGCGCTTGCGGCCGATGCGGTCGCCGATCGGGCCGCCCAGGATGGTGCCGGCGGCGACCGCGAACAGGAACAGGAACAGGTGCAGCTGCGCGTCCTGGCGCGCCAGCGCGAAGCGCTCCATCAGGTAGAAGGTGTAGTACGAGGTCAGGCTGGCCATGTAGAAGTACTTGGAGAACACCAGCACCATCAGCACCACCATGGCCCGCACCACCACGCGCGTCGCCACCGGGCTGGCCGTGGCGCCGGCCGCCTTGCGCTTGCGCGCGCCCTGCGCCAGCTGGCGCGCGTACCAGCCGCCGATGCGCCACAGCACCACGATGCCCACCAGCGCCGCCAGCGAGAACCACGCCAGGCTGGCCTGCTGGTGCACGATCAGCGCCGCCAGCAGCGGCCCCATGGCACTGCCGCCATTGCCGCCCACTTGGAAGATCGACTGCGCCAGCCCGTGCTGGCCGCCCGACGCCATCCGGGCCACGCGCGACGACTCCGGGTGGAAGATCGACGAACCGGTGCCGACCAGCGCCGCGGCCACCAGCAGCACGCCGTAACTGGGCGCCACCGACAGCAGCAGCAGCCCGGCCAGCGTAAAGGCCATCGCCACCGCCAGCGAATGCGGCCTGGGATGCTTGTCGGTGTACAGCCCCACCACGGGCTGCAGCAGCGACGCGGTGACCTGGTAGGTCATGGTCAGCAGCCCGATCTGGGTGAAGCTGAGGTGGAAGCCGCCCTTCAGCATCGGATAGATCGCCAGGATCAACGACTGGATCATGTCGTTGAGGAAGTGGGCGAAGCTGATTGCGGACAGCACGCGGAAACCGGTGCGTTCCGCCTGCGGGGACGGGGCACGCGAGGGGGTCGCGGGGGCTGCGCCAGCCGGCGCGGAGTCGATGGTTGTGCTCATTGGCGGCTCTCGACAAACGGAAAGCGGCCAGCGGGGGCGCCGGCCGGGAAGGATCTGAGCACCGATGCTAGCTGGCACGATGGCGCCTGTCCTGCGAGAATGGGTCCGCAACCTTGGAGAAAAGGACATGGCGCGCGCCCCCCGTCCGCTTCCCGCCACCGCCGCGGCACCAGCCAGCCGCCGGTCGCGGCAGCCGCTGCCCGATCCCACGCCCGAGACGCTGGCGCTGGGCGACACTTACGCCGATCCACCGCCCTATTTCCGCTTCGACCGCAGCCCACTGCCGGTCACCGCGATGGCCGCCGACTACCTGCCCGGCCACGTGACCCAGCCGCACCAGCACCCCCATGCGCAACTGATCCACGCGGTGCATGGCGTGATGGTGGTAGCCACCGCCGAAGGCCAGTGGATCGTGCCGCCGACGCGCGGCATGTGGATGCCGGGCGGCACCACGCACTGGATCCGCATGGTCGGGCGGGTGCAGATGCGCACCGCCTATATCCGTCCCGATGCCGCGCCCGACCTGCCGCAGCGCTGCACCGTGCTGGGCATCTCGCCGCTGCTGCGCGAGCTGATCCTGGCCGCCGTGGAGATCGCCCTGCCCTATGCCCCCGACACGCGCGACGCGCGCCTGATGCGGCTGCTGCTCGATGAAGTGATGCTGGTGCCGTCGCTGCCGCTGCACCTGCCGCGCCCGGCCGATGCCAGCCTGCGCCAGATCTGCGACACCATTGCCGGCGCGCCCGACACCGCGCTTACGCTGGCGGACTGGGGCGCCCGGCTGGGTCTGGACCCCAAGACCATCCAGCGCCGCTTTGCGCGCGAGACCGGCATGACCTTCGGCCAATGGCGCCAGCAGGCGCGGCTGCTGGCCGCGCTGCAAAAGCTGGCGGCCGGCAGCAAGGTGGTGGATGTGGCGCTGGACCTGGGCTACGACAGCCCGAGCGCGTTCGCGACCATGTTCCGGCGGCAGTTCGGGGTGCCGCCGAGCGCGTTCTTCCGCTAAGGCCCTGGCGCGCGGAATCCGCGTTCAGTTGCCCAGGTAGCGCTCCACCAGCCGCGTCCAGTAAGCGGCGCCAACGGTCAGGTTGTCGTCGTTGAAGTCGTAGCCGGCGTTGTGCAACAGCGGCTGATTGGCGCCGTTGCCCAGCCGCACGAAGCAGCCGGGGCGCTCTTGCAGGAAGTAGGCAAAGTCCTCGCTGCCGGCGATGCGCGCGGCCTGGTCCACCACCTTGCCGCCGCCGACCAGTTCCTCGGCCACCTGGCGCGCGAACTCGGTCTCGCGCTCGCTGTTGACCAGCACCGGATA
>JABFVP010000192.1 GCA_013362725.1 Cupriavidus sp. | reverse complement strand
GCCCAGCGGCCATCGACCCACTCGCCGTCGGCGCGCTCGACATCCTTGGCGCCGCCCTGGCGCAACACGGTCGCGACCGTGTCCGCCGTGGCGGTGTCGGTGCTGGTCAGATGCGCCGCCAGCACGACCCCGGCATTGCGCACCGGCGGCTGCCCGGTGCGCGGGTTGCGCCCGGCATGACGCGCCAGCGCCAGCGCGCCCGCGAGCGAGCCCAGGTAGGCACCCAGCCCGACCGCGAACACCAGCAGCAGGATCGACAGCGGCGGCGTAGCGCCCAGCGCGGCCACCAGCGCCGCACCGACCGCGGCGCCCACGGCGGCGCCGATCAGCACCCCGCTGATCGCGCCCACGCCCGATTTGCGCGCGCCGGTATCGGCGGCATGGTCGCCGCCGATGGCATAGGCGGCGTGCTGCCCGGGCGGGTTGACGTAGAACAGGTTCAGGTCCTGGTCGGCAAACCCCTGCGCTCGCAGCCGGCTTGCGGTGGTCTCGGCGGTGGCAAAGGTGTCGAAGCGGCCAGCGATGATGGCGGACATGGTGGCTCCTTTTCGTTCATCGATGTGTTCGGAACCGCGGCGGGCCTGGTGGCAGCCACGCCGCGGCGCTTGGACTCAAGGTGGACTAAAGGGGGCAGGCACGCACCTCAGCGCCCGGCCGACTTGCCCGGCTTGGCGGACTTGGCCGCGGTTCTGGTAGCGGCCTTGCCGCCGGCCGCGGCCCCGGTTTTTGCGGCAGGCTTGGCGGCGGGCTTGGCCGCGCGCTTTGCCGCGGGCTTGGCGGTCGATTTCGCCGCGGTTTTGCTGGCGGGCTTCGCGGCCGGCTTTGTCGCGCTCTTGGCCGCCGTCCTGGTGCCAGCGGTCTTGGTCGCTGCCGACTTGGCCTCCGGCCTGGCCGAGCGCCCGGACTCCGCGGCAGCGCCCTTGCGCTGGCCCGCCGGCTTGGCGCCCACCGGCTGTTGCTGGCTGCCCTCCTTGAGCTTCCAGTCGACGTCGTCGCGCGCGGTCTGCGTCTTCTTCTCGGCGTGCATGGCAGCGCTGGGCGAGATCGGATCGCTGGCCGGGAAGGTCATCTCGAGCGAATCGTCGACGGCAGCCTGGTAGGTCTTGGCTTCCTTGCCGCGCGGCCGGGTGCCTGCGGCCGGCTTGCCTGCTGCGCCCTTGCCCGCAGACGCGCCGCTGCTGCCGGCACGCGCGGACGGCGTGGCCCTGGTGGACTGCGCGGACCGCGTAGCGGTCGCGGACTTCGCCCGGGACGGCTTCTGTGCAACCTGCTCGGCCTGGGCGGACTTGCGGCTGGCGTTGGGCATGGTTGTTCCCTCCTTGGGTTAGGGTGATGGATCCATGCAAGGCGCGGGCCAGAACCTTGTCAACGGCCTGGCACGCCGGCTGGCGCTGCAGTGCACGTGTGAACGCTGCCCTACCGGGGCGCGCGAGCACGGCGCGATGGCGTCGCGGGCAAGTGGTACGCGTAGCGATGGCGCCGGCCTGGTAAAAACTACATCGATCTCGGCAGCGTGGCCGACTTCAGGCCTGACGCATATGCCGCGGGAACCGGACCGCGATGCAGACGCTGACCTTGTCGCTGTCGCAGCCGTCGCTCTCCGCGCTCAGCACGGCGCCGTGCATTTCCACCATGCGCCGCGTCAGCAGCAGTGCGCTGCTTTGCCGCGACGGCGTCTCGCCACCCTGCGGCGGGCGGCGGCCGAAGAAGTCGGTCAGGGCCGCCAGCCGGCTGGCGCTGCGCTGCGAATCGAGCGGCGGGCTTTCGGTAATGCGCAGCTTGACGTAGTCGGGCTCGCTGAACAGGTGCACGCTGACCGCGCCACCCGTCGGTGCGCGCCAGATGCAGTGCACCAGCAGGTGCCGCAGCAACGGCGCCAGCCGCATGGCATCCCCGTCGATCCGGTAGGCAGCGGCATCCGGCGCGTCCGGCGCGGTAGGGGGGCTCGCAGCCTCCGACGGTATCGCGGAACCGTCCGCGCTCAGCGGTGACAGCAGCACGCCGCGCGCCTCGGCCGCATGGCGCCTGTCGGCGATGGCCTGCAGGGCCAGCGTGCGCAGATCCAGCTGCTGCCAGCGCGGCGGGGTCTCGTCGGCCAGCAGCCGCACCCCCTCTTCCATTTCCTCGATCAGCGCCAGCTGCTGCTGCATGCCCGAGCGGATGCCGTCGAGTGCGCGCTGCGCCGGCGCCGGCGTGGCATCGAAGGCGCGGTCCAGCACATAAGCCCAGCTCTGGATGGCGTTCAGCGACGAGCGCAGGTCATGCGCGGATTGTTCGATCAGCGTGCTGACCTCCTTCACGCTGCGCACCGGCTGGGCGCTGCCGTTGCCGGCCGCAGCCTGCGCGTTCGGCGCCTGCGCGTCGGACGGCTGCGCGGGATCTGGCTCAGAGGTGCCCGGCAAGCCGGACGGCGGAAATAGCTGCGTCATGTGCGGATCGGCCGCAACGGCCCGTGGACATGGCAGGCCGGATCGGCCGGAGACATTGCCCTGCTCGGAAGCAAGAAACGTGCTCCACGCGCCCAGCCCGCCACCGGGGCCGCCGCGCGCGCCCGCCATCCCCGTGGTCGCAAGCAGTGGCCCACGCCGTCATCCGGTTGCGGACGGACCCGAGTCATTGCGCGAGGCGCGCAACCACTCTGGCAATTCGCCACGGGCGGCATAATCTTCCAGCCGGTTGTACAAAGTCTTCAGGCTGATGCCGAGGATCTCCGCGGCATGCTTCTTGACCCCCGCGCATTGCTCGAGCGTGGCGAAGATCAGCTGGCGGTCGGCGTCGGCCAGCGACATCCCCACCGGCACCGACACCACCGCCGCGCCCGGCGCCTGCGTGGCGGCGACCTGCAGCGGCACCTGCGCCTCGGTGATGAGATCGTCGTCGGCCATGATGAAGGCGCGCTGCACGAAGTTGCGCAGCTCGCGCACGTTGCCGGGCCATGCGTGCAGGCGCAGGCTGTCGAGCACATTGGGCGCGAAGCGTCGCTGCACGCCCTGCTCGGCATTGAGCTGGTCCAGCATCATGTTGGCGATCTGGATCACGTCGTCGCCGCGCGCGCGCAGCGGCGGCAGCTCCACCGGAAACACGTTGAGCCGGTGGAACAGGTCGGCGCGCAGCTTGCCGTCTGCCACCGCTTCCTCGGGGTTGCGGTTGGTGGCGGCCAGCACCCGCACGTCGGCATGGCATTCGCGGTTGGTGCCGACCCGCATGAAGGTGCCGGTCTCGAGCACCCGCAGCAGCTTGACCTGCAGCTCGGCGGGCATCTCGGTGATCTCGTCGAGGAACAGCGTGCCGCCGTCGGCGCGCTCGAAATAGCCCTTGTGCTGGCGGTCGGCGCCGGTAAAGCTGCCGCGCTCGTGGCCGAACATCTCGCTTTCGATCAGGGTGGGCGAGATCGCGCCGCAGTTGACCGCCAGGAACGGCTGGCGCCGCCGCGCCGACAGCTCATGCACGGTCTGTGCGGCCAGTTCCTTGCCGGTGCCGCTTTCGCCGATCAGCAGCACGGTGGCCTCGGTGGGCGCCACGCGCGCGAGCTGGTCGTAGACCGCCTGCATCACCTCGGAGCTGCCCATCAGCCGCCCGAAGCGGCCGTAGCGGCGCAATTCGCCGCGCAGCGAATGTATCTCGGCGCGCAGCTCGCCAGTGGTGGCCAGCCGCTTGAGCACGGTCTGC
>JABFVP010000730.1 GCA_013362725.1 Cupriavidus sp. | reverse complement strand
AGCGACACCGACAAGGACGCCACCACGATGGCCGTGTTCGAGATCAGGTTGCCCAGCACCGGCAGCAGCCCCGCGATGAAGGTGATTACCACCAGGGTCTTGCTCAAAGGCAGATGCACGCCGAACAGCGGCAGCACCAGCAACAGGTAGAGCGCGGTCAGCACGGTGTTGATCGCCGAGATCTGGATCTGCGCGAAGATGAACTGCGAGAACGCCTGCTGCAGCGTGCGCGCGCGCGCCACCAGCGCGGCCGCCAGCGGGCGGCGGTTGGGGCGCGCCACCGCGCGGTACAGCGCCACCATCGCGCCGATCACCAGGCCGATCAGGATATGCACCAGCGTGCGCAGCACTTCGGCACCCAGCTTCTGCGCCATCGCGGCATGCTCGCGCAGGGTCTCGATCAGCGTGTTGGCGAGTTCGTCGACGCCATTGGGCAGCGCGTCGCTGACCCACGGCGGCAGCTGCCCGCGCGAGCGGTCGATGATGTCGGCGACGTGGTTGAGCAGGCCATCCAGGGTATTGCCCTCGCCGCTGACAAAGCGCACCAGCAGCCAGCCCGCCAGCGTCAGCCCCAGCAGGATCAGCGCCGACAGGATCGCCACCGCGAGCGCGTCGTGGCGCTGATGCAGGCGCTTCAGGCGCGGCGCCAGCACGTCCACCAGCGAATACAGCAGCAGCCCGGACAGCAGCGCCGCCACCAGGTTGGCATGCAGCACGGTCCAGAGCGCCAGCGCGGTCAGCAGGTAGGCGACGGTGCCGACGCTGTACCACGCAGCCGGCGGCAGGCGCGGGGTGGCGGTCGGTTCGGGGTCTTTCATCGGTGTCTCCGGCATGCAATTTGCTGAAAAGAATTCCTGGATTCTCGCCGATCCAGATGTAATGGCTGCGTCAGTCGCGCCTTCGGACGCCCCGGCGCCGCGACCTCGCGCCGATGTTGGCATATCGGCACACGCAAAGGGTGTCTATATTAGGGGGAATCGCGCGCGGCCCGTGGTTCGCCGCGTTGTCCTTGTATGTCGCCAAGCCCGGGAACGCAACGCATGGCCTACACCCATACCGTTGGCAACCACCGCCACGTCTTTGCCGACCTGCGCACGCTGCTGGCCAAGGCCAGCCCGGCGCGCTCCGGCGACGCGCTCGCGGGCGTCGCCGCGCAAAGCGAACAGGAGCGGATGGCGGCACGGCTGGCGCTGGCCGAGGTGCCGCTGACGCGCTTCCTCAACGAGGCGCTGGTGCCCTATGAAGACGACGAGGTCACGCGCCTGATCCACGACCGCCACGACGCCGCTGCCTTTGCCGCAATCGAAGCCACCACCGTGGGCGACCTGCGCAACTGGCTGCTGCGGCATGAGACCGACAGCGCCATGCTGGCGCGGGTCGCCCCGGGCATCACGCCGGAAATGGCGGCGGCGGTCAGCAAGCTGATGCGCAACCAGGACCTGGTCGCGGTGGCGCGCAAGTGCCAGGTGGTCACGCGCTTTCGCAGCACGGTGGGGCTGCCGGGCCGGCTGGCGGTGCGGCTGCAGCCCAACCACCCGACCGACGATCCCAAGGGCATCGCCGCCTCGATCATCGACGGGCTGCTCTACGGCTGCGGCGATGCCACCATCGGCGTCAATCCGGCTTCGGACAACCTCGGCGCGATCGTCTCGCTGCTGCGCATGATCGACGAGCTGCGCAGCCGCTTCGACATCCCCACGCAATCCTGCGTGCTGACCCATGTCACCAACACGCTGCGCGCGATCGGCCAGGGCGCGCCGGTGGACCTGGTGTTCCAGTCCGTCGCCGGCAGCGAGCGCGCCAATGCGGCCTTCGGCATCAGCCTGTCGCTGCTGGCCGAGGCGCACGACGCCGCGCAGGCGCTGGCGCGCGGCACCGTGGGCGACAACCTGATGTACTTCGAGACCGGGCAGGGCAGCGCGCTGTCTGCCGACGCGCATCACGGCGTCGACCAGCAGACCATGGAGGCGCGCGCCTATGCGGTGGCGCGCGCGTTCTCGCCGCTGCTGGTCAATACCGTGGTGGGCTTTATCGGGCCGGAGTACCTGTACGACGGCAAGCAGATCATCCGCGCCGGGCTGGAAGACCACTTCTGCGGCAAGCTGATGGGCGTGCCGATGGGCTGCGACGTCTGCTACACCAACCATGCCGAGGCCGACCAGGACGACATGGATACGCTGCTGACGCTGTTCGGCGTGGCCGGCATCAACTTCATCATGGGCGTGCCCGGCGCCGACGACATCATGCTGAACTACCAGAGCACCTCGTTCCACGATGCGCTGTACCTGCGCGAAGTGCTGGGGTTGCGCCCCGCGCCCGAATTCGAGGCCTGGCTGCAGCGCATGGGCATTGCCGACGGCGCCGGCCGGCTGCTGGAGCCCGCGGCGCGCCAGCCGCTGCTGCAGATGGCCCACACCTTGTAAGGAGTGCGATGACGGTCAAACGGCAAGCTCCCGTCAGTCCGGATCCCGCCGCGGCCGAAGCCGACCCGTGGCAACGGCTGCGCCGCTTCACGCGCGCGCGCATTGCGCTGGGCCGCACCGGCCACAGCCAGCCCACCGACGCCGTGCTGGCCTTCGGCCTGGCCCATGCGCAGGCGCGCGATGCGGTGCATCTGGCGCTGGACGTGGGCGCGGTCACCGCGACGCTGGATGCGGCCGGGCTGGCGCACGCGACAGTCCACAGCGCGGCGCCGGACCGGGAACACTACCTGCGCCGCCCCGACCTGGGCCGTCGTCTCGACCAGGCCAGCCGCGCGCGGCTGGACGCGGCGCGGCCGCAGCAGCCGCCGGACGTGGTGTTCGTGATCGCCGATGGCCTGTCCGCGCTGGCGACGCAGCGCCATGCGCTGCCGCTGCTTCAGGCGGCGCGCGATCGGCTGCCGCAGGGCTGGCTGATCGGTCCCGTGGTGGTAGCCGAGCAGTCGCGCGTGGCGCTGGGCGACGAGATCGGCGAGCGCCTGGGCGCGCGCCAGGTGGTGATGCTGATCGGCGAGCGGCCCGGGCTGAGTTCGCCCGACAGCCTCGGCATCTACCTGACCCATGCGCCGCGCGTCGGCCGCACCGATGCCGAGCGCAACTGCATCTCCAACGTGCGCCCTGAGGGGCTGTCCTACGCGCAGGCCGCGGAGCGGCTGGTGTTTCTGCTTTGCGGCGCGGCCGCGCTCGGGCGCTCCGGCGTGGACCTGAAGGACGACAGCGCGCCGGCGTTGCCCGCAGCCGCCGCCGCAACACCCCCACCGACTCGCTGAACAAGCAAAACGGCCACCGCGCGGGCCGCAACCCGCGCGGTGGCCGTTGCCGTCGCACCGCTTACATCATGCGGCGCGAGAACTGCCCATGCCCGGCATCCGACATCAGTTGCTTGAACTGGTCGCCGCTCATGTGCACCAGATCCTGGTGGTCGCCGCCCTCGAAATACACTTCGGGCTGCTGCATCAGGCTGTCGTCCACATAGGTCTGCATGCCGTATGCCATCGCCACCGGCGGAATCGCGCCGAGGTCGCAATCCTTGAATATCTCGCGGATCTCGTCCTCGTGCGCCAGCACCAGGTCGCGCCCGGTCTGTTCGCAGATGGCGGCCATCTGCAGGTGATGGCTCGAAGGGATCACAGCGGCGACATAGCCGCGTTCATCCTCCAGCAACAGCGTCTTGGCCAGCCGGTCCCCGGGCACGTGTGCGGCCTCTGCCGTGGCCATGCTGCTCAGGGTGTACGGGTGGCGGATGATGTCGTAGCGGGTGTTCTTGCTGCTCAGGCAGTTAGCGAGCGTACTAGCCAGGGCCATGGTTGCTCCTAGGTTCCGGATGCGCCGACGGTTTATCCTTGTGCTCCTAATATAGTGCCCCGGCGCCATGGCGATGGCCTGCGGCCTAGCGGTGCAGCCGCGGCCACACCGCCTGCAGTTCGGTCTTCAGGAAATTCAGCAGGTAGCGCGTGGCCAGGGTCTGGTAGCGGTTGGGCATGGTCAGCATGTAGAGCTTGCTGCCGAACACGCTGATGCGGTAGTCGGACAGCAGCGGCACCAGCGCGCCGCTGTCCAGTTCCGCGCCGATCGCATAGATCGGGAAGATGCCGACGCCCAGACCGGCCAGCACGGCCTCTTTCAGGAAGGCGAAATTCTCAGAGCTGAGCGTGGGCTCGAGCACCACTTGCTCGCGCACCTCGCCATCGTTGCCGCCTGCGCGCGAGCCAGATGCCTTGAGCTTCTGCCCCACCGGCGACGCGCATACGATGGCATGCGACTGCAGCCCGGCCAGTGCCTGCGGCGCCGGGTGGCCGGCAAGGTACGCGGGCGCGGCGCAGACGATCCAGTCGACCGCGCCGATCTCGGTGGCCACCACCGAATCCGGCGGCGTCGAGATGATGCGCAGCGCCACCTCCACGTCCTCGGACACCAGGTTGTGCACGCGGTTGTCGAACACGACATCCAGCGTGATGTCCGGGTAGCGCTGCTTGAACCGCACCAGCAGCGGCGACAGCAGCGAATGGCCGAGCCCGGTCGGCACCGACAGCCGCACATGGCCCTGCAGGCTTTTGCCCATGTTGCTGATCAGCGCATTGGCCGCCGCGACCTCGCCCAGGATATTGCGGCCGTGCTCGTACAGCCCGGCGCCGACCGGCGTCGGCTCGACATGGCGCGTGGTCCGGCGCAGCAGCTGCACGCCCAGCTCTTCTTCCAGCGCCTTGAGCCGGTAGCTGACATTGGCGCGCGTCATCTTGAGCTTGCGCGCGGCCGCGCTCAGGTTGCCGGCGTCGACGATGTCGACGAACAGGCGCAGGGCGTTCAGGTCCATGGGGTGGTCAGAGAAAGACGGGGGCGGTGACAGGCACCCGTATATTGCCATGGCGGCGGCACCGGCCCGCCGTGGGTGCGTCAGTGCCGCGTGCCGCAATGCGATGTTGCGCGCACTGCGGCTTGCACTGTGCGCGTGTCTGGGCAATGATTCGAGCCAGACCCCCAACTGGCCTTCTGCGCCCCTGTCTGCCATGCACCGCTCGTTGCGCCGATGGCTGTGCCTGCCTTTGTTCTTTGCCGGCGCCAGCGCCTCCGCCCAGGATCTGGTCGACTGCAAGCGGATCGAGCATGACCAGCTGATCATCGCCTCCCGGGAAACCCTGCTGTTCCTGCGCTGCCGCGCGCGCCAGGTCGCGTACGAGGCGCCGCGCCTGAAGGGCGTGTCGCAACGCGTCAAGGATGACCTGGTGTTCGCCTGCCTGGACCAGGCCGATGCCGTCGAGCACCAGCTGCGCGTGCGCCACGGCTATTCGCGCGAAGCGCTGGCGCGCCAGCGCTGCGAATTGTCCGGCACGCTCACGCCCGGCGGGTGACGCCGGACCTCGAGGCGTCAGGCATAGCCGCCATTGGCACGCAGTACCTGTGCATTGACCCACGCGCCGTCCGGCCCGGCCAGGAAGGCCACCGCCCCGGCGATGTCGTCGGGCGTGCCGAGCCGCTCCAGCGGCGCCAGTTTGGCCAGATGCGCGACCTGCTCCTCTGACTTGCCGTCGAAGAACAGGTCGGTCGCGACCGGACCCGGCGCCACCGCGTTGACGGTGATATCGCGGCCGCGCAGCTCGTTGGCCAGCACCCGCACCAGGCCTTCGACGCCGGCCTTGGCCGCAATGTACGGCCCGTAGCCGGGAAAGGCGCGCGCAATCACGCTGGTCGACAGCGCGATGATGCGCCCGCCCTGGCCCAGCCGCGCCGCGGCCTCGCCCAGCACCAGGAAGGCGCCGCGCAGGTTGGTGGCGATGGTCTGGTCGAAGGCGTCGACGCCCGCGGGCGCCACCGGCGCCAGCGGCATGATGCCGGCGCTGTTGACCACCACGTCCAGGCGGCCGAAGGCCTGTTGCGTGGCGTCGAACAAGCGTGCCACGTCCGGCGCGTGCGCCACGTCGCCCTGGACGGCGATGGCGTTGGCGCCGGCCGCGTGTGCCGCCGCCACGGTTTGCTCGGCCCGGGCGGCATTGCCGGCATAGCCGATGGCCACGTCAAAGCCGTCGGCGGCAAGCCGCAGGGCGATGGCGCGGCCTATGCCGCGGGAAGCGCCGGTGACAAGCGCGGCACGGCGGGAAGTAGCGGGAAAGGGAGTCATGGCAATTTCCGGTTGACGTTGGAAGCGGCCCCATGATGGACGTTGGTGATTCCTGGATAAACGCCCGCAGTCAGAAAGGATTAGGCAAAATCCATCAACAATGGATTACGTGATCGGTCCGCCTCACCGGCCACGGTTCAGCGTTAATCCCTTGCTGGCATTGCAGGCTCCGCCTGCGCCGACCCGGGGCTTGCGTTAAGATCGCTTCCTTCCCAGCCGTTTTTTTGGCGCGCCGTTGCGCTGCATTCCGCGTCTTGCCATGAGCAATCTGAACCAGCAATCCATCCTTTCCGTCCATCACTGGACCGACACCCTTTTCAGCTTCACCTGCACGCGCGACCCCGGTTTCCGCTTTGAAAACGGCCAGTTCGCCATGGTCGGCCTGGAAGTGAATGGCCGCCCGCTGCTGCGCGCCTACAGCATTGCCAGCGCCAACTATGAAGAGACGCTGGAATTCTTCAGCATCAAGGTGCCCGACGGCCCGCTGACTTCGCGCCTGCAGCACCTGCGCGAAGGCGACCAGATCTACGTCGGCAAGAAGCCGACCGGCACGCTGCTGGTGGACAACCTGCTGCCCGGCAAGACCCTGTGGCTGCTGGCCACCGGCACCGGCCTGGCGCCGTTCCTGTCGATCATCCGCGACCCGGACGTCTACGAGCGCTACGACCGGGTCGTGCTGACCCACACCTGCCGCTTCGTCGAAGAACTGGCCTACCGCGAACTGATCCAGGAACACCTGCCGCAGCACGAGCACCTGGGTGAGCTGGTGCGCGAGAAGCTGGTGTATTTCCCGACCGTGACGCGCGAAGAGTTCGACAACCGCGGCCGCATCACCGACCTGATCGCCTCGGGCGAGCTGTTCGAGCGCCTGGATATGGCGCCGTTCTCGACCGAGAACGACCGCATCATGCTGTGCGGCAGCCCGGACATGCTGAAGGACGTGCGCGCCATCCTCGAAGCGCGCGGCTTTGCCGAAGGTAATATGAGCCACCCCGGCCATTTCGTGCTGGAAAAGGCCTTCGTCGGCTGAGGCCGGCCCGCCCCGGCGCGGTTCCGCGCCGGGCGCCTCTGTTTTGTTCCCGCGCGCTACACCTCGCGCGTCATCCCCTTCAGGTCGATCCACTCGGCAAACTGCGCCTCGGTGACATGCCCCGACGCGATCGCGGCCTCGCGCAGCGACAGATTGCGCTTGACCGCAAGCTTGGCGATTTCCGCGGCGCGGTCGTAGCCGATATGCGGATTGAGCGCGGTCACCGGCATCAGCGAGCGCTCCAGCAGCTCGGCGATGCGTTCGCGGTCGGCCTCGACCCCCTCGACCATATGCTCGGCAAAGCTCGCAGCCGCACCCGCGAGCAGGCTCACCGATTGCAGCAGGCTGTAGACGATCACCGGCTTGTAGGCGTTCAGCTCGAGTGTGCCCAGCCCGTTCGCCAGCGTGACCGTGGTGTGGTTGCCGATCACGCGGCAGCACACCATCGCCAGCGCCTCGGCCTGGGTCGGGTTGACCTTGCCCGGCATGATCGACGAGCCCGGCTCGTTGGCCGGCAGCACCAGCTCGGCAAAGCCGGCGCGCGGGCCGGAGCCGAGCAGCATGAAGTCGCGCGCGATCTTCAGGAATGACGACGCGGTGGTGTTGAGCGCGCCCGACAGGTCGGCCAGCGCGTCGTGCGCGGCCTGCAGCGCATAGCGGTTGGGCGCGGGCTCGAACGGCAGGTCGGTGTAGTCGGCCAGCGCGCGTGCAAAGGCCGCGGCAAAGCCGTGCGGCGCGTTCAGGCCGGTGCCGACCGCGGTACCGCCCTGCGCCACCGGCATCGCGCGCAGCATAGCTTGCTGCAGGCGCGACTGCGCATCGGCCACCTGCGCCATGTAGCCGGAGAACTCCTGCCCGAGCGTCAACGGCACCGCGTCCTGCAGGTGGGTGCGGCCGACCTTGACGATATCGGCAAAGGCTTCGACCTTGCGCGCGAAGGTCTGCTGCAACTGCTCCAGCGCGGGCAGCAGTTGCTGCTGGATCGCGCGCGTGGCGGCGATGTGCATCGCGGTGGGGAAGCTGTCGTTGGACGACTGGCTGGCGTTGACGTGGTCGTTCGGGTGCACCGGGGTCTTGCTGCCGACCTCGCCGCCCAGCAGCTGGATGGCGCGGTTGGCGATGACCTCGTTCAGGTTCATGTTGGTCTGCGTGCCGGAGCCGGTCTGCCAGACCGACAGCGGGAACTCGTCGGGCCAGCGGCCTTCGATGACCTCGGCGGCGGCCTGCTCGATGGCATGCGCCAGCTCGGGCGGCAGCACGCCCAGCTCGCCGTTGGCGCGCGCCGCGCACAGCTTCAGGATGGCAAAGGCCTCGATCAGCGCGGGCGGCATCTTCTCGGTGCCGATGCGGAAGTTCTGGCGCGAGCGCTCGGTCTGCGCCCCCCACAGGTGGTCGGCGGGCACGGGCACGTCGCCCAGGCTGTCTTTTTCGATGCGGGTGGCGGCGGTGGACGGGTCTGGCATGGGCTGGCTCCTTGGCAGGGCGGCGGGCGGCTGGGCCGGAGGGTGTGGTGCGGCCCATTAGAATACCGCTTGCCTTCGTCGCGCTGGCGGATGCGCCGCCGGGACAGGCGTCCGGCGGCGACTGAGCGAGGCGGCGCTCGCGCTGGCGCTACGCCGTCATCTTCAGGCACTGCTCCATGCACGCGGCGCAGGCGCGCGCGCATTCCTGGCAATGCTCGGCATCATGGCGCTCGCATTCCTCCTTGCACCACTTGCATACCTCGGCGCAGTCCTCGCACACCAGCGGCGCGAACTCGCTGTTGCGCAGCATGTAGGACGCGGCCAGCTGGCAGATGCCGGCGCAATCCATGTCCAGCGCAATGCAGCGCGCCATCTTGCGCACGTCCTGTTCTTCCAGGCACGCGGCCGCGCACTTCAGGGCGGCAGCCGCCGCGGCATTGCATGCGGCAATGCAGTCGGCGTAGCGGGCGGCGTTTTCCTGCACGGTGGGTCGGATCATGGAACGTCCTCCTTCGGGGGTAGGTGGATGGAACCGGCATGCCCGCGGTGCGGCAGGCGGCGCATCCGCGCCCGCACGGGGCATCGTTATCCACAATAGCAGGCGCTGCCGCTTCCTGCCGGCCCGGTATTTGCAACCCCGCGCTGGTTACAATGCCGGGTAGGCGGGCAGGCAGGGGCCGGCACGCAGGCATCGCGGCCGTCACCTGCGCCATGGTCCGGGCACCTCCGGACCGCATTGCGCATCTAACAGGCACGGCACCGGCCAGAGCGGCCGGCCGCTGCAAACACACACACCGGCAGTACGGGGAAGGAAGGACATCATGGGTGAGGCAAAACGGCGGGGAACCCCCGAGGAGCGTGCGGCACAGGCACGCGCAAAGATTGAGGCCTTGCGCCCCGCCCAGCTGGTCTGCGGGCACTGCAAGACCGCGTTCGCGCAGTTCGACGCGCTCGACGTGCCGGGCCTGCCCGGCATCGACGCGGTGTTCGGCGGCGAATGTCCCAGCTGCGGCAACGACGTGGTGGTGTTCAAGGGTGCGCCCGAGGCCGTCGCCCAGGCCATGATCGCCTGGGAAAAGATGCTCGGCGCCGACGCCCAGCTCGGCTACCAGTCGAGCGACGGCCGCCATGTGCCGTTCGAGCCCGAGGGCGCGGCCGGCGCGGTGCCGGACAAGCCCGCGGGCACGCTTCACTGAGCCGCGGCGGGCCCGGCGTGCTGCGAGCTGGGTTGGTCCGCCAGTTCGGGCGGGCCGATCTCGTAGCGGCCGCGGCCCGCGCCCTTGGCGCGGTATAGCAGCACGTCGGCGAGTCGCATCAGCTCGTGGTCCTGCGCGGGGCCGCCGCGATACAGCGCGACCCCGATACTGACATCGACGTCGGCGCACACGCCCTCGAAGCTGAAGGGATCGTCCATCGCCTGCAGGACCGCTTGCGCGACCCGGCGCGCGGCGGCGGGCCGGGCCAGGTCTTCCAGCACCACGGCGAACTCGTCGCCGCCCAGCCGGGCCACGGTATCGCTGTCGCGCACGCAGCGGCGCACGCGCTGGGCGAAGTCCTGCAGCAGCAGGTCGCCGGCGGCGTGGCCGTGGATATCGTTGACCGCCTTGAAGCGGTCCATGTCGAGATACAGCAGCGCCATCAGCGTGCCCTGCTCGCGGCTGCGCGCCATGGCCGCATGCAGCTGGCCCTCGAAGGCGCTGCGGTTGAGCAGCTGCGTCAGGTGGTCGGTGCGCGACATGCGCGCCAGGCGCTGCGTCTCCAGCTTGCGCTGGGTGATGTCCTGCACATGGACATGCACGCCCACCACTTCGCTGCCGTCGGCGCTCCATTCCGGGCGCAGGCTGGTTTCCATGCAGTGGTAGTCGGGGCCTTCGTCCTCGGTTTCAAAGGTCACCGCGCTGCCGGCCAGCGCGCGTTCCAGGAACGGCCGCATACGCGCGAAGCGGGCCTCGCCCAGCACCTCGCGCATGGGTTTGCCGCGCAGCTCTTCCGGTTTCAGGCCGAACACGCGCTCATAGGCCAGGTTGTTGAACACATAGCGCGCTTCGGTATCGACAAAGGCCAGCAGCGACGGCAGCGTGTCGGTCACCGCGCGCAGCCGCCGCTCGCTGCGGTCGAGCGCCTGGCGGCGCTCGCGCACGTCGCGCATCAGCTTGATGAAAGCCCGCGTCAGGTCGCCGATCTCGTCGCGCTGCTGGCGCGTGGGCAGGCGCTCGAACGCCGACAGGTCGTTGGCGCTGGCCAGCACCACCCGGTGCAGGCGCGACAGCGGCGTCAGCTGCCGCCGCACCGCAAGCCAGATCAGCAGCGCCACGCCGGCCATTGCCACCCCCGCCATGCTCAGGAAGCGCTGCTGCATCTGCCGCAGCGGCGCGTAGGCCTCGCGCGCCGGCAGCAGCGCCACCAGTTCCCAGCCGGTGGTCGACATCAGGTAGCGCGCAATCACCGGCCGCGCCGGCGTCAGGAATTCCAGCGGCGCGGGACTGTCGTCCTCGCCGCAGGTGTCGCCCACGGGCCGGGCCGGCTGGCGTGCCTGGGCGGGATCGGGATGGCGCACGTAGACCGGCTCGCGCCCGGCCGAGACCAGGCAGTAGTAGCCGGTGGTGCCGAGCCGGTTGTGCAGGATGTCGACCAGGAAGTTGGCGCTGGACAGGTCCAGCCATCCGCCCACCAGGCCCAGGAAGCCGCGCTGCGGCGACAGCACCGGCACCGCCACCAGCACCCCCATCTGGCCGCTGGTGCGAGAGCGGATCGGCGGCGATACCACCGGGGCCAGCGAGCGCGCGGCCTCGCGGAAGTAGGCGCGGTCGCTGACTGCGGCGCCATCGCCCTGGTCACTGAGGACATTGCCGTGCTGGTCGGCGACCAGCAGCGCGTTGAACGCCGCCGGCACCGGGATCGCGGCGGACAGCGCCTGCAGCGCGCGCTGCCGTGCCGCGGCAGCGTGCGCGCCATGCGCCTGCGCCATCAGGCCGCCGAGCTGGTCGGCCTGGTGCGACAGCAGCTGTATACGGTCGTTCATGGCGGTGTCGAGCTGGTTGGCGGTCAGCTTGACCACGGAATCCTGCTGGCCCTCGAGCGCATCGTGCAGATCGCGGTGCGCGTCATACAGGGCGATCAGTACGATGCCGGTGCCGAACACCGCGGCCAGCACGGTGGTGATGATCGCAATGCGCGCTTTCAGCGTAGGCGTGTAAACGGGCATGTCGGGTGCAGTGGGAGCGCAAGGTCAGCGAGGAACGGCGCAGGCTTGTCGCAGACTGCAGGTCGAGTCTCGGGCACAACCCTACCATACCCCGCCTTGGTGGGGCATCCGGCATTTCCCCGCGCACCTTGCCATGCCGCGGCGGGGCTGGGCGCGCTGGCTGCGCCACGGTATAGTCCCCCGCTAAGGCGAGGGCTGGCCGCGTGGCGGCGTGCCTGCGCGGGGAGGTGCCCCTGCCGCATGCCGGAACCCACCGACCATGAGACTGACTTCGCTTTCCCCCGTCCTGTTGTCATTGCTGGTCGCGGCCGGCGGCGCGCTGCTGACGGCGGGGGCATGGCTGCAGGCCGACCGGCTCGAGCGCCGTGCCGCCCAGCAGCACTTCGATGCCCTGCTGGCGCAGGCCGGCAGCGCGCTGCGCGAGCGCATGCAGGAAAACGAACGGCTGCTGCGCGGCGTGGCCGCGGTGATGACGGCCAATCCCGCCACCACGCGCGCGCAATGGCGCAACTATCTCTATACCGCGCAGCGCGACGACCTGCCGGCCGGCACCCAGGCCATCGGCTACGCCCCGCTCGCCACGCCGCAGCAGGTGCCCGGGCTGCTCCAGGCCGCCCGCGCCGACGGCCTTGCCGATTACACCATCCGTCCCGCCGGTGCGCGCGAGCTGTACGCGCCCATTCTCTACATCGATCCGCTGGATGGGCGCAGCATGCGTGTCGCCGGTTTCGACATGCTGTCCGAGCCCACCCGCCGGGCCGCGCTCGAAGCCGCGCGCGACAGCGGCGAGCCGCGCCTGAGCGCCGGCCTGGACCCAATCGGCGAGGCCGAGGCCGTGGCGCGCCAGCGCGGCGCGCTGGTGTTCCTGCCGGTCTATGGCGGTGGTGCCGCGCTCAGCACAGTGGCGCAGCGGCGCGAAGCCGTGCTCGGCTACGTCTACCTGTCATTGCGGCTGGGCGACCTGATGCGCGCGGTCGGGGCCTCGGCGTCGAACGAACTCGAGCTGTCGCTGCACGAGGGTGGCCCCGCAGCGGCCGGCGCGCTGCTGTCGGGCGGCCCCACCGAAGGCGAGCTGCGCGAGGACGGCCGCGCTCCGTTGCTGCAAGGCGAGCGCCAGTTTCACTATGGCGGCCGCAGTTGGACGCTGCGCGCCGCAACCCGTCCGGCCTTCGAGGCCGCGCATGGCCCGCGGCCCGACCTGCTGATCCCGGCCGCGGGTGCGCTGGCGACGCTGCTGCTGGCCTGGCTGACCCATGCGCT
>JABFVP010000194.1 GCA_013362725.1 Cupriavidus sp. | reverse complement strand
CGGTGTCATCGATGGTGATGCGTCCGGCGTCGACCATCTGGTCGCCGCTGATCGCATTCAGGAAGGTCGACTTGCCGGCGCCGTTGGAGCCGATCACGGCCACGAACTGGCCGCTCGGAATCTCCAGGCTGAGGCCGCGCAGCGCGCGGGTCTCGATCGGGGTGCCCGGGTTGAAGGTGAGCTTCAGGTCTTGTGCGCGCAGCATCTCAGGCACCTCCGTTCTTGCGGGCAAACAGCTTCTTGCGCGTCGCCGGCAGCACCAGCGCGATCGTCACCAGCGCGGCGGTGACCAGGTTCAGGTCCTGCGCCTTGAGGCCGATGAAGTCGCTGTTCAGCGCCAGCGCGATGAAGAAGCGGTACAGGATGGCGCCCAGCACCACGGCCAGCGTGGTCCAGATCAGCCGGCGCGCCGGCAGGATGGTCTCGCCGATAATCACCGCGGCCAGCCCGATCACGATGGTGCCGATGCCCATCGAGATATCCGAGCCGCCCTGGGTTTGCGCGAACAGCGCGCCGGCCAGCGCCACCAGCCCGTTGGACAATGCCATGCCGGCCAGCGTGGCGCGGCCGGTGGCGATGCCCTGCGCGCGCGCCATGCGCGGGTTGGCGCCGGTGGCGCGCATTGCCAGGCCCAGCTGCGAGCTGAAGAACCAGTCCAGGCCGACCTTGGCCACCACCACCACCACGAACAGCACCAGCGGGCGCAGCACGTAGTCGGGCAGCCACTCCGGCTGCAGCACGGTGAACAGCGTGGGCTCGGTGATCAGCGGCACGTTGGGGCGGCCCATGATGCGCAGGTTGACCGAGTACAGCGCGATCATCATCAGGATACTGGCGAGCAGATCCATGATCTTGAGGCGCACGTTGAGCCAGCCGGTGATCCAGCCCGCCAGCGCGCCGGCGGCGATTGCGACCACGGTCGCCAGGAACGGGTCCTGGCCCGCGGCGATCAGCGTCGCGGCGACGGCGCCGCCCAGCGGGAAGCTGCCGTCGACGGTCAGGTCGGGAAAGTTGAGGATGCGGAACGAAATCAGCACCCCGAGCGCCACCAGGCTGAAGATCAGGCCGATCTCCAGGGCGCCCAGAAGGGAAAAGAGAGACATGGGGGAATCCTGTTGCGGGGTCCGGCGTCTGCCGCGGCGCCGGTTTTGGGGCGGTGCGTCCGGCACGCCCGGGTGGGGCCGCCGGCCGCCTCGCCCTGGTCGGTCAGGCCGGGCCGGGTAGGCCTGGCTGGCACATCCGCCGCCTCGCGGCGGCGGCATGGCAGGGCGCGGCTGTGCTTACTTGATGACCGTCTTGGCTTCCTTGACCAGCTCCGGCGACAGCGTCACGCCTTGCTTGGCGGCCGCGCCGGTGTTGACGAACAGTTCCAGGTTGTCGCTGGTCTGCGAGGCGATCGTGCCCGGCTTCTCGCCCTTCAGGATGCGCACCACCACCTTGCCGGTCTGGTGGCCCAGGTCGCCGTAGTTGACGCCCAGTGCCGCCACGGCGCCGCGCTTGACGCTGTCGGTATCGGCCGCAACCAGCGGGATCTTCGACTCGTTGGCGACCTTGACCAGGGCCTCGTACGCCGACACCACGTTGTTGTCGGTGTTGGTGTAGATCACGTCGACCTTGCCGATCAGGCTCTTGGCGGCCGGGCCGATGTCGACGGTGCGCGGCGCGGCGGCTTCCTTCAGCGTCAGGCCTTCCTTGGCCAGCAGCGCGCTCAGTTCCTTGACCACCACCACCGAGTTGGCTTCACCCGGGTTGTAGACCATGCCCACGGTCTTGGCCTTGGGCACCACGCGCTTGATCAGGGCGACCTGCTTGTCCAGCGGCAGCTTGTCCGACACGCCGGTGACGTTGGTGCCCGACGCCGACCAGCTCTTGACCAGCTGCGCGGCGACCGGATCGGTCACGCCCGAGTACACCACCGGCACCGTCTTGGTGGCGGCCACCACGGCCTGCGCCGATGGCGTGGCGATGGCGACGATGGCGTTGGGGTTGTCGCCGACGAACTTGCGGGCGATCTGCGCGGCGGTGCCGGTGTTGCCCTGGGCGCTCTGGTATTCCCACTTCAGGCTCTTGTCGGCGTCATAGCCGGCCGCCTTCAGTTCTGCGCGCACGCCGTCGCGGATGGCGTCCAGCGCGGGATGGTCGACGATCGACAGCACCTTGACGGTCTGGGCCTGCACGGCGCCGCCGTACAGTAGTGCCAGCGCCACGGCGCCGCCCAGGATGGACTTGGATGCTGCGAGACCCTTGGTGGATTTCATTATGTGTGCTCCCCCGAAACTCGGTTCTGGATTGGATACGGCCGCGGATTGGTTCGGTCCGCCGTCCTGGACCGCGCGCCGGCTGGCGTGCGGTGCCGGTCCGGGCGGGCGCGGCGGCTACCTGCGGCGGGAGGGAGCTTGCGCGGACGCGTCGGATGCGACAGCGATAAGCCTGCGAGGATACCACTTCCCGCGCACGAAATGGACAGTCATCATGCGGAAGTGGGGCATCCGATGCTGTCAGATGCCCGCTATCCGCCATCGAGGCGCATTTAATTGCGCGGCGACCGGGGGTTTGCTTGTGGAATACCCCGATTGCGGTGGCCGCATCTTCATGCAATTGCGCGCCAGCAGAGCGTCGAAGTTTTCCTCGAACCGGGCTCAGCCGCGCAGCGCCGCGGCGCACTCGCGCACCAGCGCCGGACCGCGATAGATCAGGCCGCTGTAGAGCTGCACCAGTTGGGCGCCGGCGTCGGTCTTGGCGCGCGCGTCGGCGCCGCCGAAGATGCCGCCCACGCCGATGATCGGCACCGCGTCGCCGACCACGCCGTGCAGCGCGCGCACCACGCGGGTCGAGGCTTCGAACACCGGGCGCCCGGACAAACCGCCGGCTTCGTCGGCATGCGGCAGGCCCTTGACCGCGTCGCGCGAGATGGTGGTGTTGGTGGCGATCACGCCGTCGATCTGGTGGCGCACCAGCGCGTCGCCGATATTGCCGATCTGGTCGGCGTCAAGATCCGGCGCGATCTTCAGCGCCAGCGGCACATAGCGCTTGTGCTGGTCGGCCAGGCGCTGCTGCGCGGCCTTCAGCGTCGACAGCAGGCTGTCGAGCTCGCTCGCGCCCTGCAGCTGGCGCAGGTTCTTGGTGTTGGGCGACGAGATATTGACCGTCACGTAACTGGCGTGCGGATAGACGCGCTCCAGGCAGTACAGGTAGTCGTCGTTGGCGCGCTCGATCGGAGTGTCGGCGTTCTTGCCGATATTCAGCCCAAGCACGCCGCCCTCGGCCTTCCAGCGCGACGCCCGCACATTGGCGACGAAGGCATCGACGCCGCCGTTGTTGAAGCCCATGCGGTTGATCAGCGCATCGGCCTGCGGCAGCCGGAACATGCGCGGGCGCGGGTTGCCCGGCTGCGCGCGCGGCGTGACCGTGCCCACCTCGATAAAGCCGAAGCCGAGCGCGGCGAGGCCGTCGATATAGGCGCCGTCCTTGTCCAGCCCGGCGGCCAGGCCGACCGGGTTGGGAAAGCGCACGCCCATGACCGTGCGCGGATCGTCGGCGATGCGGTTGCCGATGCAGCCGCCCAGGCCCATGCGGTGGGCGCGCAGCAGGTTGTTCAGCGTGAAATGGTGGGCGTCCTCGGCATCCATCGAGAACAGGGCGGGACGAAACAGGGGGTAGAGCGCGTTGAGCACGTGGGC
>JABFVP010000662.1 GCA_013362725.1 Cupriavidus sp. | reverse complement strand
CCAACGACCTGGTGCTGGGCGCCGTGGGGATCCTTCAGGTCGCCGTGGTGGCGCACCGGCTGGAGCATGAGTACGGCGTCGATGCCATCTTCGAATCGCATGAATGCGCCACCGCGCGCTGGCTCAAGGGCACGCCGGCGGAGATCGAGAAGCTGATCGCCAAGGCCGGGCACAACGTGGCGCTGGACGGTGCCGGCGACCATGTCTACCTGGCGCCGAGCATGGTCAACCTGCGGCTGACGCAGGAGCGGTTCCCGGAGCTGCAGTTCCTGGAGACGCGCGAGATCGTCTGATCATCGTCCTCGTGCAAAGCAAAACGGCTCGCCATGGCGAGCCGTTTTGCCGTTCAGAGGGTTTGCCTGGCGCTTTTCCAGCCAATCAATACGCCAGCGACGCCTGGATATAGAACGTCCGCGGCATGCCCACATACTTGCCCGCATTGTTGTCGGTCGAGCGCGTGAAATAGCGCTTGTCGAACACGTTCTTCACGCCCACCGCCAGCTTCAGGTTCTGCGCCGCCTTGCCGAAGTCATAGCCCACGCGCAGGTTCATCAGCGCATAGCCCGGGATATCGCCCAGCGCGCCGTTGGCGCTTTCCGCGGTCTGGTAGGTGGTCGAATTGCTCGGGTCGCCCGGCGAATGCTGCTTGGACTGCGCAAAGCCATCGACATTGAACGACCAGCGGTTGCGCGCGTAGCGCATGCCGACCGTGGCCACGTGGCGCGAATAGAAGGGCAGGTCGCGCCCGGCGAAGTTGCCCTGGTTGTAGGTGGCTTCGGTGTAGGTGTAGGTGGCGTAGGCCGACAGGCCCATCAGCGCCTTGTCGAGCGCGCCGAAGTCATAGCGCAGCGACGATTCCACGCCGCGATGGGTGGTGGCGCCGAGGTTGGTCCATGCATCCGGCGCGCCGCCGGTGCCCCCGCGCAGCTGCAGCTCGTCGTCGAAGTCGATGTTGAACAGCGTCAGCTCGCCGCCCCAGCCATTGGCGTTGAAGTGCGTGCCGATCTCGTAGGTCTTGGCCTTTTCCGGCGTCAGGCCATTGGTGGTCTGCGCAATCTGGAAATACTGCAGCGGGCCGAACGACACGCCGGCGTTGGCGAACAGCTTCCACTGGTCGCTGACGTGGTACATCACCGCCAGCGATGGCAGCGGCTCGTTGGAAGACACGTCGCGGCGCACACCGCTGAAATTGTCGGTCACGTACGAGCGGATGAACTCATAGCGCAGCCCGGGCGTGATGGTCCAGTTGCCGACGTTGATGGTGTCGTCGATATAGACCGCGTTGGCGGTGGTGCCGCCGGTGCGCCACTGGTAGACCGGCGACGGCAGCGTGGTGGCATCGACCGAACCCGGCACGTAGTAGGCGGTGCGCGATGCCTGCTCGTCGCTGGCTTCGCGCAGGAAGCGGTAGCCCACGCTGACCTCGTGGCTCATGCTTTCGCCGCGGAACAGCTGCGAGTAGCGCGGCTCGATGGCGAAGGTGTGGTAGTTGCGCGGGGCCGCGGTCAGGCGGCGCCGGCCGGCCTGCGCGCCCGTGCCTTCCTGCTCGATATTGCTGCCGCGGAAGCTGTCGGTGTAGTACGTCAGCACCTCGAACTTGCGGTCGGCGTCGTTGTGGCTGTATTTCAGGCTGAAATCGTGGCGCCGTCCGCTGAAATTGTCGAACGGTCGCACCGACTGGAACGGATCGGCGGCGTACTGCCCCGGCGTCAGGCCACCCGGCATGCCGGCCGTGCCTTCGTAGTAGTGGAAGGCGGCGCTCAGCGAGTCGGTCTTCGAGATCCGGTACGCGCCCTTGAACAGCAGGTCGTCGATATTGACGTGGTCGTTGCTGGCGCGGTAGCCGTCGCCGTGGATGCCCGAGTACAGCAGCGCCCCGCCCAGCCCCTGGTCGTTGGTGCCGCCGATGAACGCGGTCGGGTTGGTCTTGACGTTGCCGCCGTGGCTGTAGATGTCGGTCGAGACCGAGGCATCGGCGGCGAAGGTCGTCGGGATGGGGCGCGTCACGAAGTTGATGATGCCGCCCACGTTCTGCGGGCCGTAGCGCACCGAGCCCGCGCCGCGCACCACGTCGATGGTCTCGAGGTTGCCCAGCGACAGCGGCGCCATCGACAGCTGCGGCTGGCCGTAGGGCGCCACCGCCAGCGGGACGCCGTCCATCAGGATGGTCGAGCGCGGCGACAGCCGCGAGGCCAGCCCGCGCACGCCCACGTTCAGCGAGACATCGCTGCCGCCGGTGCCGTTGTTCTCCTGCACCTGCACGCCCGGGATGCGGCGCAGCACTTCGCGCACATTGTTGGCGCCGGCTTCGGCGAAGGTCTCGCGGTCGACGATGGTGCGCGCGCCCGGGTGCTCCAGTACCTTTGCCTCGTTGGCGTTTTCCAGCCAGTTGCCGACCACGGTGACCGTGTTCAGCGTGGCTTCGGTATTGGCGGCGGTGGCAGTGGCGGGCGTTGCGGAAGCCGGTTCGGCGGCGTGGGCCGGCATCGCGGCAAGCTGGGCAAACAGCAGGGCGGCGCCGATGGCACCCCCGGTCAGGCGGAAAGCGGGCTGCAAGGTGAGGTTCCTGGAGAGGAGGCGCGTCCCGCTGCGCCGGAAGCGGTGGCCCGGACGGTCGCGCCAATGGGCGGCGATTATAAATGCGAGTGATTCTCAAAGGCGAGAGGCTTGCTGCGGCGCACTTGACGCGTGTCGCGTCTCTGCATCATTGTGCTGACAACCAGGCAGGATTCGCGCTTCATTCGGCACATAATCCCGTGTGCAGGCGTGGGCATCTGCATGCAGCAATTAAGTACACGCTTTAGAATCTGCCCTTTGCGCACGACGAATCCGCTTCCCGGGCGCAAGCTCCGCTCCCTTCCTGCCCCATCCATGTCTTCCCCTGCCACCGCTTCGGCCGCCGAGCCGGACAGCGTCTTTCGTGATTCAGTCTTTCGCCGCTACTGGTTCGCGCGGCTGTGCACCACCATCGGCTACCAGATCTTCACCGTGGCGGTGGGCTGGCAGATGTACGACCTGACGCGCGACCCGCTGATGCTGGGCATGGTCGGGCTGGTGCAGTTCCTGCCGTCGGTGGCGCTGATCCTGATGTCGGGCCACGTGGCGGACCGCTTCGACCGGCGCCGCATCGTGCGCACCTGTCAGTCGCTGGAGGCGCTGCTGGCCGCCGGCATGGCTGCCGCCAGCCTTGGCGGCTGGATCGACAGCCATCACATCTTTGTCTTCGTCGCGCTGATCGGCGCCACGCGCGCGTTCGAGAATCCGACGCTGCAGGCCTTGCTGCCCAGCGTGGTCACGCCGCGCCAGCTGCCCCGGGCGGTGGCGCTGGCCAGCTCGGCCGGGCAGGCCGCCATCATCATCGGCCCGGCCATCGGCGGCTTCGCCTATGTCGCCGGACCGGGGGTGGTGTACACGCTGAGCGCGACCCTGTTTGCGATCGCCGCCGTGCTGGTGGGCGGCATCACGCTGCGCCAGGCGGCGCAGCGGCTGACCGCGCCGGTCAGCGTGCGCACCGTCTTTGCCGGTTTCGCCTATATCCGCAGCCGCCCGGTGCTGCTGGGCGCGATTTCGCTGGACATGGTCGCGGTGCTGCTGGGCGGCGCCGCGGCGCTGTTGCCGATCTACGCGCGCGACATCCTGCATACCGGCCCGTGGGGGCTGGGCCTGCTGCGCTCGTCGCC
>JABFVP010000225.1 GCA_013362725.1 Cupriavidus sp. | reverse complement strand
CGCGAGATGGAAGAGCTGATCCTGCAGGGCCGCGTCTCGGTCAACGGGTTGCCCGCCCATATCGGCCAGCGCATCCTGCCGGCTGATCAGGTCCGCGTGAACGGCAAGCTGATCCACCGCAAAGTGTCGACCAAGCCGCCGCGCGTGCTGCTGTATCACAAGCCTGCCGGCGAAATCGTCAGCCAGTCCGATCCGGAAGGCCGTCCGACCGTGTTCGACAACCTGCCGCGGATCAAGACCGGCAAGTGGGTCGCGGTGGGGCGCCTGGACTTCAACACCGAAGGCCTGTTGATCTTCACCACCTCCGGCGACATTGCCAACCGGTTCATGCATCCGCGCTACGGCGTCGAGCGCGAATACGCGGTGCGCACGCTGGGCGAGCTGGCCGAAGCCGACCGCCAGCGCCTGCTGCACGGTATCAAGCTGGATGACGGTGAGGCCAACTTCCTGCGTATTGCCGATGGTGGCGGCGAAGGCGTCAACCATTGGTACCACGTGGCCCTGACCGAAGGCCGCAACCGCGAAGTGCGCCGCATGTTCGAGGCGGTCGGCCTGACCGTGTCGCGCCTGATCCGCACCCGCTACGGTCAGTTCCTGCTGCCGCGGGGCCTCAAGCGGGGCCGCTGGCAGGAAGTCGAGCCGAACGACGTCAAGACGCTGATGACCAGCGTCGGCCTGAAGGTGCCCGGCAAGGGCGAACAGGCGCCCAAGGGCGCCACCAAGGTGGGCGGGCGCAAGCAGCGCACCGAGGCGGCGATTGCCGGCATGCCGATGCATACCGGCATGGACGGCCTGCCGCGCTTCGAACAGGGCGGTCCTCGTGGTGGTGGCGGTGGCGGCGGCAGTCGCAGCAGCCAGCCGGATCCGATGAAGACGTCGATGGGCTATATCAGCCACGGGCCGACGCTGCTGACTTCGCACGCCGCCAACCTCGGCGGTGGCCGCGGTGCGGGTGCGCGCCAGGGACGTGGCGGCGGCGCCGGCATGGGCGGCATGGGCGGTGCAAGGGGTCAGGCCGGCCAGGGGCAGGGCAAGGCCCGCCGCGGCGGCGAAGCCAATGGCAACGTGATGCCGAAGGCAGCGAAGTCGGGCGGCAACCGTTCGCCGCGTGGTGGAGGTGGCAATCGCGGTGGCAACCGCGGCGGCAACCGTTAAGCGCCGGATGCGGCGCATCGCAGGCCGAACGCCTGCCGGCGCCGCATGCGGTCCGCGGTAATGTCTGGCTTTTGCCTTTTCGACATAATCCGCGTATAATTCAAGTCTATTCAAAAAGCCATCCTCGTCCGAGGCTGGGCGAATGATGGGCATTGCGCCCATTTTTTTTTGGTTCGCCCGTTTTTCGGTGCTTCCGCCTGCGCGGAAGGGGTGGCGGACAGGCAGCGCTGCAGCAGGGTCGTCCCGGACGGCACCGGCGGGTTTGCCTGCCACGGTGTTGATGGCCATTACTCGGGATAACAGTGCATCTGGCAGATTTGATCGAAACCACCCTAAGCGGCATGGGATATGAGCTGGTCGAGCTCGAGCGTGCCCCGGCCGGATTGCTGCGTGTCTATATCGATCAGCCTGAAACCGGCATTGCCATCGAGGATTGCGAAAAGGTGAGCCGCCAGCTCACCCACGTGTTTACGGTCGAGAACGTCGACTATGAACGCCTCGAGGTCTCGTCGCCCGGACTGGACCGGCCGCTGAAGAAGCTGGCCGACTTCATCCGCTTTGCCGGCGCGGAGGCGCGCGTGACGCTGCGCCTGCCCGTCAACGGACAGAAGAACTTCACAGGCATCCTGCGCGAGCCTACCGGCGCCGCGGGCGAGGAGAAGATCGGCCTGGAGTTCGAGGGCAAGGATGGCCCGGCGCTGCTGGAATTTGCCGTATCCGATGTCGACAAGGCACGTCTGGTGCCGGTGATCGACTTCAAAGGAAATCAAAGAAAAGGGAACAAGCAATGAGCCGCGAAGTTCTGTTGCTCGTCGATGCGCTTGCGCGTGAGAAGAACGTCGACAAGGATGTGGTATTCGGTGCCCTGGAGGCGGCGCTCGCCTCGGCCACCAAGAAGCGTTTCGAGGAAGACGTGGATATCCGTGTCGCGATCGATCGCGAGTCGGGCGAGCATGAAACCTTCCGCCGCTGGCTGGTCGTTCCCGACGAGCTGGGCCTGCAGGAGCCGGACAAGCAGATCCTGCTGTTCGAGGCCCGCGAGGAAAACCCGAGCATCGAGCTGGGCGACTATATCGAGCAGCAGATCGAGTCGGTCGAGTTCGGCCGCATCGGCGCGCAGGCCGCCAAGCAGGTGATCCTGCAGCGCATCCGCGATGCCGAGCGCGAGCAGATCCTGAATGACTACCTCGATCGCGGCGAAAAGATCATGACCGGCACGGTCAAGCGTGCCGACAAGAAGGGCCTGATCGTCGAGTCCGGTCGCGTCGAGGCGCTGCTGGCCCGCGACCAGATCATTCCGAAGGAAAACCTGCGCACCGGCGACCGGGTGCGCGCCTATATCCTGAATGTGGACCGCGCCGCGCGCGGCCCGCAGATCGAGCTGTCGCGCACCGCCCCTGACTTCCTGATCAAGCTCTTCGAGAACGAAGTGCCTGAAATGGAACAGGGCCTGCTGGAGATCAAGGCAGCTGCCCGCGACCCGGGCGTGCGCGCCAAGATCGCGGTGGTCGCGCACGACAAGCGCATCGACCCGATCGGCACCTGCGTGGGCGTGCGCGGTACGCGCGTCACCGCCGTGCGTAACGAGATCGGCGGCGAGGCGGTGGACATCGTGCTGTGGTCGGAAGACCCGGCGCAGTTTGTGATCGGCGCGCTGGCGCCGGCGCAGGTGCAGTCGATTGTGGTCGATGAAGAGAAGCACAGCATGGACGTGGTGGTCGACGAGGAAAACCTCGCCGTCGCCATCGGCCGCAGTGGTCAGAACGTGCGCCTGGCGTCCGAGCTGACCGGCTGGCAGATCAACATCATGACGCAGGAAGAATCGGCGCAGAAGCAGGCCGAAGAGAGCGATGTGGTGCGCAAGCTGTTCATGTCCAAGCTGGACGTGGACGAGGAAGTCGCCGACATCCTGATCGAGGAAGGCTTCTCCACGATGGAAGAAGTGGCTTACGTCCCCATCAGTGAAATGATGGAGATCGAGGCCTTTGACGAAGACACCGTCAACGAGCTGCGCAATCGCGCGCGTGATGCGCTCCTGACGATGGAACTGGCCCGGGAAGAAAAGGTGGAAGAGGTGTCGCAGGACCTGCGCTCGCTCGACGGCCTCAACCCGGAACTGATCGGCAAGCTGGCCGAAGGCGATATCCATACGCGTGACGACCTGGCCGAACTGGCCGTGGACGAGCTGGTCGAGATGACTGGTGTCAGCGAGGAAGAAGCCAAGTCGCTGATCATGAAAGCACGGGAACATTGGTTCAACTGAGGGACACGCCCTGGCCGCTGAAACCGGGCAGGGCGCGCTTTCCGCAACAATTTGTCCCGACGTAGAAACCAAGCATTGAAAGGGTTTGAATGGCAAGCACAACAGTTGCCCAACTGGCCGCAGAACTGAGTCGCAGCGCAGCTGCCCTGCTGGAACAATTGCAGGCGGCTGGGGTGGGCAAAGCGACGCCAGAAGACATCATCACGGAATCGGATAAGACCAGGCTGCTGGATTATCTGAAGCGCTCGCACGGCCAGGCCGAC
>JABFVP010000505.1 GCA_013362725.1 Cupriavidus sp. | reverse complement strand
GGCCCGCTGCGGGCTCGGCGCGCGGTGGCGCGGGCGAGCGCGACAAAGCCCGCGGCCAGCGCGATCGCGCCAAGGTCGAAGCCGGCGATGATCCAGTGCCCGCTGGGGATGCTGTGCAGCAGGTGGTCGCCGGTCAGGATCGCGTTCGACAGCGGCACCGTCAGCGCGGCCAGCGCGGCGGCATAGAGCAGCTCCACCGCCGCGCGCACCGGCGGGCGCAGCAATGCCCAGGCGCAGGCCAGGCCGAACGCGATGAAATAGGTCTGGCTGACGGCGCGCTCGGGCCACAGCAGCGCCGCCGGGAAGCACAGCGCCACGCCGATGCAGCAGCCGATGCACACGCCCACGGTGGCCTGCGCCAGCAGGCGATGCACGCGCGGCTGCTCGGCCTGGCGCAGCTTGCGCCGCGATTCGATCCACAGCAGGTTGCCCGAATAGAACAGGAAGGCGCCGGCCAGGCCGGCCACCAGGTAGACCAACCGCACCGGCAGCTCGCCGAAAGTGCCGAAATGCAGCGCGTACAGCGCGCTGTAGAGTCCGTGGTTGCCGTCGCGCGCGCCGGCGGTCTGGTTGGCCGTCAGCGTGCCGGCATTGGCTTCGCCGCTGGCGGCATGGATGCCGACCGAGCCCAGGTTGCCGAGTGCCTGTGTGCTGGTGCCGCGCACTTCGACCACGGCGTTGGCGTCGCCGTAGCGCTGGAAGCGGAACGACTCCGGGGTGAAGCGCTCGCCGCCGTGTTCGCGCGCGATCTGCATCAGCGTCGCGGTGGGCAGCGTCGGCGCCGCGCGGCCCGCCGCGGCCACTTCCGGCACCGCGGTGGTGGCGGTCGGCACCGCCTCGAACAGGCGGCCGTTGAAGGTCAGCGTGTTGAACACCATCATCAGCACCAGCGACAGGCAGAACAGCGCGCCGGTGATGGCGAAGACCAGGTGGAAGGGCAGGCTGAACAGGCCCAGCACATTGTGGGTGTCCATCCAGAAACGCTTGAGGTTGCGTCCGGGACGCACCGCGAACAGGTCTTTCTTCAGCCGCGGCAGGTGCAGCAGCACGCCGGACACCAGCGCCAGCCCGTACAGCACCGAGATCGCGCCCATGAAATAGATGCCGCCGACCGGGATGCCGAGCGAATAGTGCAGGCTGTTCAGGAACGCCGACAGCTCGCCCATGACGTGGTCGCGCGAGGTGTCGCGCTGCATCGCGGCATTGCCGGCCAGGCGCGCATCGGTCGTCATCTGCCACTCGCCGGCCTTGTCCTGCCAGTAGGCCGAGATATTGGGCTCGCCCTCCGACGGCATGATCACATAGGCACTGGCTGCGGCTTCGGGATGGATCGCGACCAGCTTCTGCATGAAGCGGTCGACCGCGGCCGGGTCTGCCTTGGCCTCGACCGGCGCGCTGCTCTTGAGCCGCGCTGGCGACTGCCAGATGTGCAATTCGTGGTGGAACACGGTGATCGCCCCGGCAAAGAAGGCGATAAACAGGGCCCAGCCGGCCATCAGGCCGACCCAGGTGTGCAGCGTCTGGTACAGGCGCAGGGTTGCGGTTTTCATGATGACGGTCTCAGGGCGCGGGCAGGGCGGCAAGTGCGGCCAGGCCGGCCAGGCGCAGCGCCCACAGCGCGCCGAAGCCGAGCAGGTTGGCGCCGCCCAGCCACAGCCACGCGCTGCGGCTGGAACGGAACAGCAGGCTGGCGCTGATGATCGCGACCCACACCGGCAGGCAGGCCGTCACGGCCGCGACGATGCCGCTTTGCCAGCCGCCAGGCAGGGCGAGGATGGTCAGCGTGCACAGCACCACCGCCAGCGGCAGGCCGAGCAGCGTGCCGGCCAGCCACCTCGTGCCGATTCGGGATGCGTCCGCGCTCATGCCCGCTGCTCCCGTTCGCCGTGGCGCCTGCGCGCGGCATAGGTGCCGATGAACGGCCACACCGAAAGCGCGCACGGCATCGTGACCAGGCTGGCGGCAATCGCGACCGGCCAGCCATCCGTGAGGCTCCACAGCCAAGTGCTGGCACAGGCAAGGGCCAGGCCCAGCCAGCCCGCGAGCCGCCGCCGGGTCAGGGTGCCGGGCGGCAGCAACACCTGGTTGGGCGCGGCCAGGTACAGGCACGCGGCCGCAGCCAGGCCGAGAAGGACGGCCAGAACTTGCATGGGGTAACTGTCAGATCAGCGAAACATTAATAATAATGATTCGCATTTGACTTCGCAAGCGTTGCGTCTGCCCGGGCACTTCATGGTGAAGGACGCCAGGCGCCTGGCGGGCGGCCGCCTAACCGCTCGCCGCGGCCGTGAATCAGTGCGGGAACAGCGCCAGCAGGCCGTCGAGCCCGACGTGGTTGAACGCGACGCTGGCCTGCGCGCGCACCACCGGCTTGGCGCGGAACGCCACCGACAGTCCGGCCACGGCCATCATCTTCAGGTCGTTCGAGCCATCGCCCATGACGATGGCCTGGTCCGGCGTGGCGCCGATCTGCGCGCACACTTCCTGCACGGTGCGGGCCTTGACGTCGGCGTTGACGATCTCGCCGACGACGTTGCCGGTCAGCTTGCCGTCGACGATCTCGAGCGTGTTGGCGCGGGTGAAATCGAGCTGCAGGCGTGGCTTGAGCTGGTCGGTGAAGTGCACGAAGCCGCCGGAAACCAGCAGCGTCTTCAGGCCCAGCGCGCGCACCGTCTCCAGCATGCGCTCCGCGCCCGGCGACAGCCGCAGGCGCTCGGCGTAGACGCGGTCCAGCACGGCGGCGTCCAGCCCCTTGAGCAGCGCCACACGGCGGCGCAGGCTTTCGTTGAAATCGGTGATCTCGCCGCGCATGGCGGCTTCGGTAATGGCGGAGACCTCGGCCTTGAGGCCGCAGAAGTCGGCGATCTCGTCGATGCACTCGATCGTGATCAGGGTCGAGTCCATGTCCATCGCCACCAGGCGGAAGTCGGACAGTTTGCGCCCCGCCGGCACCACCGCCCAGTCGATCGCGCGCGGGCCGCAGAAGTCGTCGAGCGCATCGCGCAGTGCCGGGGTCAGCGGCGCGCAGTCCTCGGCCACGGCCACGGTGTCGCTGCGCGGCACCAGCGCGGAGGCGCGGGCCAGGGTGCGGGCGGTGTCGAGGTCGGCGGGGACAAGCGGGGCGAGACTCTGCAGGATCAGGGGCATGACGGGCGAAAATCGGGCGCTTGCGCGATGGTCGGCAAGGCCGGGGGCTGCTACGCGGCAAAAGCGCTATTGTAGCCCCCCGCGGCGCCCCCGGGCGAATCAGCGCTGCGCCATCACCATGTAATCGACGGTCAGGCTGGACAGCGCGCGCACGCCGTTGATCAGCGCCGGCTCATCCACATAGAACTCCGGCGAGTGATTCGACGGCGCCCTGGTCACATCCTGCCCCTTGGGCGTCACGCCGAGATTGAAGAACAGGCCCGGCACCTTCTCCTGGTAGAACGAAAAGTCCTCTGACGCGGTGGCCTTGGGCGTGATCATCCAGTTGCCGTCGCCGGCCACGCGCTGCAGCGTGGGCGCCATCTTCTCGGTCAGCGCCGGCTGGTTGATGGTGGCGTTGTACAGCTCGACCACGCGGAAATTGGCCTCGGCCCCGGCGCTGGAGGCAATGGCCTCGGTGGTGCGCTTCATGCGGGCATGGATGTCCTTCTTCATGCCTTCGTCAT
>JABFVP010000362.1 GCA_013362725.1 Cupriavidus sp. | reverse complement strand
TGAACCTCTATGACGCCGTGCTGGTCGCCTCCAATCCCGAGTCCAGGGGCAAGGGCACGCTGGCGGTGCTGAACGACGAGATCCACACCGGGCGCGACGTCACCAAGACCAACACCTTCAAGACCGAGACCTTCCGCTCGCCGTTCGGCCCGCTCGGCTACGTGGTCGAAGGCCGCACGCTGTTCTACCGCCTGCCGGCCCGCCCGCACACGCTGCAGACGCAGTGGGACATCGACAAGATCGACAAGCTGCCCGAGGTGGCGGTGGTCTATGCCTACGGCAACGCCAACCCGGCCGCAGTCGACGCGGCGGTGAAGAGCGGCGCCAAGGCCATCATCTACGCCGCCACCGGCAACGGCAGCGTCGGCGACTACATGGTCGAGCCGCTCAAGGCCGCGCGCGCCAAGGGCGTGCAGATCGTGCGCGCGTCGCGTACCGGCAGCGGCGTGGTGGTGCGCAACGCCGAGCAGCCTGACGACAAGTACGACTGGATCGTCACCGACGACCAGCTGCCGCAGAAGGCGCGCATCCTGATGGCGCTGGCGCTGACGCAGACCAACGACACCAAGGCGCTGCAGCAGATCTTCTGGAAGTACTGATCGTCGCTATACCGCAGCGCCGCGCCGCATTCATCCGGCGGCGCGCGCCCGCCGTCATCAGCCGGGCCTCGATGAAGATCCGGCTGACCTGCGGAAAGCGGGCGCGGATGCGGCGTTCGATCCGGTCGATGGCGCCCGCGGCGCCATTGGCGACGGATTCCGGATGGAATTGCACGTCGAGCGTCACCAGTACCTCAGCGGGCCCGAGGTGCATGGTCAGCGGCATGCCCGCCGACAGCACCGCGGGATCGTCCAGCACGATCTGGCGCATCGCCTGCGCCATGGCCTTGTCGATGCCTGCTCCCACCAGCAGGCTGCGGCTCTGCACGATCAGCAGCGTGGCCACGCCGGCCAGCAGCAGCCCGATCAGCAGCGACGCGGCGCCATCGAGCACCGGCATGTCGAACCGGTGGCTGGCATAGACGCCAAGCGCGGCGATCAGCAGCCCCGCCAGCGCGGTGGCGTCTTCGGCCAGTACCGTGACGGTGGTCGGATCCTTGCTGTTGCGCAACGCCCGCCAGAATGGCTGCGCGCCCTTTTCCCGCGCGAACGAGCGCAGCGCAATGCCAAAGCTGATGCTCTCGAACACCAGCGCAATGGCCAGCACGACGTAGTTCCAGTGCGGATCGGTCAGTGGCGCCGGGTCCAGCATATGCAGCACGCCCTCATACGCGGAGATGCCGCCGCCGACGCTGAACAGCAGCACCGCGACCATCAGGCTCCAGAAGTACAGCTCCTTGCCGTAGCCGAACGGATGCATGGCGTCGGCCGGCCTGCGGCTGCGCGCCATGCCGACCAGCAGCAGCAACTCGTTGCCAGTGTCCACGGTGGAATGGATGGCCTCGGACAGCATGGCCGAACTGCCTGTCACCGCGGCGACCACGAATTTGGTGGTGGCGATCGCCACATTCGCCGCAATAGCGCCATAGACGGCGATGCGCGAGGCGGAGGACGCCGTAGGGGCCACTGCAGACCCGAATGAGGGGTCCGCCGGCGGCCCGGATACCTCGCCCTGCCGCGCGTCACCATGCCTGTGCTCCATCGCCTCCTCCCCGACCACGCCCCGTATGTTGCGGGCAGTGCAGTTCGCGCCAGTGTAACTGGCGCGCATGGGGGTGAAGGCGAACAATCGGCGGTTAATTGCTTTAATGGACGCGTACGGCGCGCGGCGCCGCATCGGCTCAGAACATGGCGCTGCTCATCAAAGCCCTGGCAACGAGAACGCCCGCGTCGGGCGCTTCCGCGTACACCGAGACATCCGTTACCACCTGCCGGCGGCCACGCCGGGCCACCGACGCCACCGCCCGCAGCGCGGCGGCTTGTGCCGGCGCCAGGTACTGGATCGACATCGAACCGGTCGCACCGCCCTTCACCTCGTCGGCATTGGCGCCAGACGCCGCCGCGGCCGCGCCGGCGATGTCGATCAGCGTGGCAATGACCCCGCCGTGGACGATGCTGCCGTGGGTCACGTTGGTCGGCAGGAATGGCATCTCCAGCTCGACATGGTCCGGCGCCAGGCTTGCCAGCCGCACGCCGAGGGCGCGCGCCACCGGCGATCCCAGCAGCACGTTATCGATCATGGCGCGCATGCGCGGGTCGACGCCGGCTGGGCGGCGGTCTTGGGAAAGGGGCACGGCGGCGATGGTCCGGGGCATGGCTGGGCTCCTGAAATGGCTCGATTCATGCCGCAGCGTAATGGCGCCCGCAGCATGGCTCAATGACGTCCGAGGTAATCCCCGCCCCCGCGGCACGGCCTTTGGCAGGGCTACCGCTGCGCTGCCGATATAATGGGCGGCCGTTTTACCCTCCGCCCTGCCGCCACCATGCCGTCACTTTCCGAATCCGCCCCGCTCCGCTCCGAACCGGACCACGGCACCACGGATTCCACGCTGTCCGAGCGCCCGGACAGCCCCTGCATCGGCATCTGCTCGACCTTGTTCGACGAGGTGTGCCAGGGCTGCGGCCGCACCGCGACCGAGGTCAGCAACTGGGTATTCTTCAGCGACGAGGAAAAGCAGCTGGTGTGGGAGCGCATCACGCGCGAAGCCACTGGCAAGCGTTTCCGCCAGGGCTGAGGCGCCCTCGGCCGCAGCCGGGTCATTCCCCGGACAGGCGCCGCTCCATCGCTTCGACTTCGCGCCGTTCCAGCCGCTGCCGCGCCAGCTTGCGCCAGTTCTCGGCCAGCGGCGCCAGCGCGGCCATTTCCTCCAGCGCGGCATAGTCGAGCCGGTCGACATACAGCACCTGCAGCAGACGCTGCAGCGACCAGCCGGGACACGGCCGCGCCACCAGTTCCAGCATATCGCCCGCGGCCACGTCGCCGGTTTCCAGCACGCGGTAGTACCAGCCCGTGCGCAGGCTCTGCTGCACGGCGCGCGACATGCCCGCAAAGCCGAAGCGGTGATTGAGCTTCCAGCACGGCTGGCGCGCCTGCGACACCTCCACCAGCGCCGTGCCCAGCCGGAAGCGGTCGCCGATGCAGACGTCGGCTTCGGTCAGGCTCGTGGTGCTCAGGTTCTCGCCGAAGGCGCCAGGCGCGTCGAGCACGCCGTCGGCTGACGCGCCCTGATCATGCAACGTCAGGCGCCACGCCGGGTAGTGGTCGAAGGCATAGTGGTGCAGCGCCTTTTCCGGGCCGCCGTGGTGGCGCGGATCGCCCTGCCCGTCGCCCTCGAGCCCGGTCGCGGTCACGCGCAGGCGCGCGCGCGTCGTGGCCTTGGCAATGCCGCTGGGTACGCCCTTCGGTCCGAACGGGCGCACGGCGCCGGTCAGCAATGCAGCGACCGGCACGCGCAGGATGGATACGGGCTGGCTCATAGTCCGGCCTGCTGCAGCCAGCGCGCGAACATGCGCTCCCCCGCCGCCGCCACGGTGGCGCCGACTTGCGCGGTGCGCGCGCGGATGGTGCGCGGATCGATGCCGGCCTTGCCCAGTTCGACGGTATGGCCGATCAGCCAGGCCTCGATATCGCCCGGCATGACCTCGGGGTGAAACTGCAGCGCCAGCACCTGGTTGCCGATGGCATAGGCCTGATTCCGTACCGCCGCGGTGGAGGCCAGCAGTTGGGCGCCCGGAGGCAGGTCGAAGGTATCGCCATGCC
>JABFVP010000718.1 GCA_013362725.1 Cupriavidus sp. | reverse complement strand
TCGGCCTTTCAGTGCAACTTCCTGCGAAATCAAAACCTTATCTCGCGTCGCGAGTGTAACAGATAACCCTTCCCGGATGACCTATTCAGCCCCCCCCAAGAGCGGCCAGCCGGCCGCTGCCGCCGACCGCCCCGACAGCGCCCAGGCCCGTACCGTGCGGGTGCCTGACGACCGCGAAGGCCAGCGCCTGGACAACTTCCTGCTGGGCCAGCTCAAGGGCGCCCCGCGCTCGCTGGTCTACAAGCTGGTCCGGTCCGGCCAGGTCCGCGTGAACGGCGGCCGCGCCAAGGCCGAGCGCAAGCTCGAGGCCGGCGACGAGGTCCGCATCCCGCCGGTTCGTCTCAGCGAGGTCGGCGACAAGGCGCCGCCGCCCAAGGGGCTGCTGCAGGCGCTGGAGGCCGCGATCGTGTTCGAGGACGCGCGCCTGCTGGCCCTCAACAAGCCTTCCGGGCTGGCCAGCCACGGTGGCAGCGGCATCAGCCACGGCGCGATCGAGTCGATGCGGGCGCTGCGCCCCGGGCAGACGCTGGAGCTGGTGCACCGCCTCGACCGCGACACCTCGGGCCTGCTGGTGATCGCCAAGAAGCGCTCGGCGCTGACCGAACTGCAGGCGCTGATGCGCGAGGAGGGCGGCATCTCCAAGCGCTATCTGGCGCTGCTGACCGGGCGCATGCCCGACGGCGTGATGACGGTGGACGCGGCGCTGCACGTCGGCCTGCGCCAGGGCGGCGAGCGCCACGTCCAGGTCAATGCAGCCGGCAAGCCGTCGCTGAGCCATTTCAAGGTGCTCGAGCGCCGCGGCGGGCAGTCGTACTGCGAAGTGCGCATCGAGACCGGCCGCACCCACCAGATCCGCGTCCATGCGCAGCACATCGGCCATCCGGTGGCCGGTGACGACAAATACGGCGAAGTCGAGGTCAACAAGCGCCTGCGCGATCAGGTCGGGCTCAAGCGCCTGTTCCTGCACGCCTCGACGCTGGAGTTCGCCCTGGACGGCGGCAAGGCACCGTACCTGCTCAACGCGCCGCTGGCGCCGGAGCTGATCGACGTGCTGGACCGGTTGGGTTAACCGCCGGCGCGGCGGCGCTTCTCGTCCAGCGCGAAGCAGGCATCGGGGCGCACCGCCGGCGGCTTGAAGTTGACCGGCACCTGCAGGTTCGACGAATGCGCCTGACCGCCGCGCGTGGCGGGCTTGAAGGTCCAGTCGCGCACGCCGGCCAGGGCGGCCTGGTCGAGGGCGGCGACGCCACTGCTGCGATGGACCTGCACATTGCCAGGCTTGCCGTCCACGCCGATCACCATCGACAGCACGACCTGGCCGCCGACGTTGTCGCAGAGCAGTTCCTCCGGATAGCCCGGAACGGGCGTGTCGACGGCGAGCAATTCTGTCGGCGGGACCGAAGGTGCGGCCGGCGGTTCCGGCGCCTTGTTGCAGGCGGCGAGGGCGGCCAGCAATGCCAGAGCCAGTGCGCGCGCGCCGACGGCGCCATAACGGAAGTGCTTGCTCATGCCGCGACCCTCGCTCGGTGGGTGGTCAGGACGCCAGGGCTTCGGCCTTGGCGGCGCAGATGAAGTCGTTCTCGCTCAGGCCGCCGACGTCGTGCGTGGAATAGCGCACCACGCAACGGTTGTAGTGCACGCCCAGGTCGGGGTGGTGGTCCTCCCGGTGGGCCATGAAGGCCAAGGCGTTCACGAAGGCCATCGTCTGGTAGTAGTCGTCGAATCCGAAGGTCTTGGTGAGGGCGTGGCCGTCTTCGGCCAACTCCCAGCCGGGGACTTCCGGCAGCAGCTCGCGCACGCGCGCCTCGCTGAGACGGTGTTCGCTGCCCCGGCGGGGAATGCAATGGGCCTGGGCCAGCGGGACGAGGTCGTTCATGGGCTTGCGGTTCCTTATCCCACCGACTGAACGGAATCACATCGGGGGTGGTCGTAGAGTGCAGGCGCGACATCGGGTCGCGTGGACCCCGCTAGAATAGCGCCATGATCAATATTTCCGAATCCGCCCAGCGCCACTTCCGCAAGCTGATCGAGCGCGAGTCGCTGCCCGGCCTGGGCGTGCGCCTGTCGGCGGTCAACGCCGGCACCTCGCGCGCCGACGTGCGCCTGGAGTTCGCCGAGCCGGCCGACCTGCAGGGCGACGAGTGGGCGGTGGATTGCGAAGGTTTCACGATCTGGCTCGACGCGGCCAGCGTGAAGTACCTGGACGGCGCGCAGATCGACTACGAAACCCAGGCCACCGGCGGCCAGCTGCAGATCCGCGCGCCCAAGATCAAGGGCGAGGCGCCGGCCGAGTCGGCCTCGCTGGTCGAGCGCGTGCACTGGGTGGTCGAGCACGAGATCAACCCGCAACTGGCCTCGCACCGCGGCAACGTGTCGGTGCAGGAAGTCACCGCCGAGGGCGTGGTGGTGCTGCGTTTCGGCGGTGGCTGCCACGGCTGCGGCATGGCCGACGTCACGTTGAAGCAGGGCATCGAGAAAACCCTGATGAGCCAGGTGCCGGGCGTGACCGCGGTGCGCGACGCGACCGACCACGACACGGGCGACGCACCCTACATTCGCCGCGAATCGGCGGCCTGATCCGGTACCGGCGACGAGATGTTCTCCGCCGCCGACCTGATCCACGCACTGCAGCGAAGGCTGCAGTTGGTCGCCCCACACCTGCGTCGTCCACCCGGAGAGTTCCCTCCGGGCTGGCAGGCGTGGTTGTCCAGCCTGCACGAGCGCGCCGGTGCGGTGACGGGCGATACCGCCGACGCGATCATCGCCGTGTTCCTGCAGCGTCCGCTGGCCCATCCGCCGCGACGCGCCGGCGACCTCACGCGCTGGCAGGCGTTCTCGACGCTGTGGCGCCAGCAGTGGCATGACGAGGAGGGCGTCGACCGTCGCCTGCACTGGACCGCCACCACGATCACCGTGCTGTGGCACATATTCTTCAGTGCCATGCTGCTGTACCTGATGTACCTGCGCTTCATGGCCGTGAGCGCCCCGCCGCCGCAGGGCCAGGAAGTGGTCATGGTCGAGTACATCGGCAAGGGCACGCCGGAAGAACCGGGTGGCGGCGAGGGCGAACCGATGCCGCAGCCGGTGCAGACGCCATCGCCCGAACCGCCGGCACCTTCGCAGGCCGCCGCCGCGCCTGCCGCTCCGACGACGACCGCAGTGCCGCCACCGCCGGCGCCACAGATCGAAGCGCCCGTGCCCGAGGTCGTCCAGCGCGACGTGCCCGAGCCGAAGTTGCCGCCGCCGACGCCGGTGGTCGAGCAGCCGGTGGCGGTGAGCGAACCCACTCCGACCGAAACCACCGCATTCGTGCTGCCGCCCACGCGCCGCCAGGCGCCTGAAGCGCGCATCACCGCGCCCGAGTTGAGCGTGCCCACGCCATCGGTGCGCGAAACCGAAGTCGCCGAACCCGTGCAGCCGATCCGTCGCGAAGTGCCGCAGACCGCGATCGCCACGCCCGTCATCGCCAGCCGAGTACCGGAAGTGACCGAGCGCGAAGTGGCGATCCCGCTGCCGTTGCCGCCGGTGCGCGAAGTGCAGGTGCGCCCGCAGACCGCACCGGAACTGCGGCAGAAACCGCTGGAAGTGCGCACGGCCGAGATCCCCGCGCCGCGCCCGGCGCCGCCGACACCTGCTCCGGCGGCCGCGGTCGCGCCAACGCCCGCACCGCCAGCGTCCGCGACCACGACGGCCTCCGCGCCAACGGTG
>JABFVP010000136.1 GCA_013362725.1 Cupriavidus sp. | reverse complement strand
TACAAAGCGGTACAAAGTGGCGGCTAACAGGACTCGCGCCGGCATCGCGCCGGCTAACTTGCCGCGGTGCCCTGCCCTTCCTCCAGCCCCAGGCGCGCGGCCTGCTCGCGCAGGCTGCGCACGAACGCATGCACGACCTCGCCCGCGCCGCCCTGGCGCCATACCGCGCCTACCGGCCCGAACGATTCGGCGTCGGCCACGGGCAACACCCGCAGCAGGCCCAGCGCTTCGAGGTGGCGCGCCATCGCGCCGGAACAGACGCCGATGTAGTCGGTGCCGCGCAACACCGCTTCCAGCGTCAGCACCGAACCGGTTTCCACGCGCGGCTGCAGACCGGCCGCGCCGCGCTCCAGCAGCACGGTGTCGAGCCGGGTCCGCATCAGGGTCTCGCGCGGCGGCATCACCCACGGAAAGCCGAACAGGTCGCGCCAGGCAATGCGCTGGCGCCCCGCGAGCGGGTGATGCCGTGCCACCACCACGCCGATGCCGTCCTCGAACAGCACCTCGTGCGCCAGGTGCGGGCCATAGGCGCGTGCGTCGATGGAGCCGACGATGACGTCGTAGTCGCGCCGCTCGAGCCGCTCCAGCAAGGTATTGAAGCCGCCTTCCGTGACCTCGATCTGCACGTTGGGCTGCGCCTGCTGGAAGCTGACGATGGCGCGCGGCACCAGGTGCGCCACGCCGGCAAAGACGCTGCCCACGTGCAGCCGCGCCACCGCGCCCTTGGCGATCGAACCCAGTTCTTCGTGCGCGCGCGACACCTCGCCCAGCACGCGCAGCGCCAGCTTGCGCACCGCGTCGCCCGCCGGCGTGAGCTGCAGCCGGCGCCCGCGCACCAGCAGCCGTGCGCCCGCGAGCGCTTCCATCTCGCCCAGCCAGTGCGACATCGCCGATTGCGTCATGTGCAGGCGCTGCGCCGCCGCGGACAGCGTCCCGGCGTCCAGCAGGATCAGGAAGGATTCGAGATGCCGCATGCGCAGCCGGCGCGCCCAGGCCACGCTATCCGCAGGATCAGTCATGAGTGTTTACTAATACATCCATCGGAACAATTCACTGGCGCTCATGGTAAGCCAATTCAATAATGCGCAGGAGTTCCCGGGCCTTCTCAGCTTCCTCACATTGTTCTCAGGCTTTCTACCTATGAAGAAACTCTCAGTTGTTTCGCACCTGGCCATGGCGGCAATCGGCCTGGGCCTGGCCGTGCCCGCATGGAGCTGCGGCGAGGCGGGCTCGAACCGGCCCATCCGCCTGGTGGTATCCCAGCAAGCCGGCGGCAGCACCGACACCATCGCGCGGATGTGGGCCGAGCATGCCGGCAAGGCACTCGGCACCACGGTGGTGGTGGAGAACAAGCCCGGCGCCGGCGGCGTCATCGCCGCCAAGTCAGTGCTGGCGCAACCCGCGGACGGCTGCACGCTGTTCCTGGCGGGGGTGTCGCAGATGGTGCTGAACAAGTTCGCCTACGCGCCGCTGGCCTATTCGCCCGAGAAGGATTTCACGCCGGTCGCGACGCTGACCAACGTGCCGTTCGTGCTGGTGGCCAATCCGCAGACCGGGCTGCGCACGCTGGACAACCTCACTGAAGCGGCGCGTGCCAAACCCGGTGCGATCAATTTCGCCTCGTCGGGACTTGGCAATTCGACCCACCTGGTGGTCGAGATGCTGCTCAAGCAGCGCGGCCTGCGCATGACCCACGTTCCCTACAAGGGCGAGCCCGACGGCGTGATCGCCACGGTCTCGGGTGAAACGCAGGTGATGGCGCCGGTGCTCAGCACCGCGTTGCCGCAGATCCGCGCCGGCAAGCTGGTGCCGCTGGTGGTGTTCGCCGCCAAGCGCGTGCCGGACCTGCCGGACGTGCCGGCGGCGCCGGAAATCGGGCTGAAGGGCTTCGAGGACATCGGCTGGTCGGGCATCGCCGCCAGGGCCGGCACGCCCGCGGAGCCGATCCGGCGCATGCATGCGGCCACGCAGAAATTCCTGTCGGATCCGGTGGTGGTGGACAAGCTGCGCGCGATGCAGGTCACGCCGATGCCGGGCCCGGTCGGCAAGCTGGCCGAGCTGACCGCGCGCGACACGGTCAAGTGGAAGGACGCCATCGGCGACCTGAACCTGCGTGCCAACTGAAGCCCACCCGACACCAGATCCCGAGGTCACAATGAAAAAAGGCATGGTCGTCTGCCCGCAGCCCGAAGCGGCGGAAGCAGGCATCGAAATCCTGCGGGCCGGCGGCAATGCGGCAGACGCTGCCGTCGCCTGCGCGTTTGCCCAGACCGTGGTCGATCCGCTGATGTGCGGCATCGGCGGGTTCGGCACCGCCGCGGTGTATATGCCGTCGCACCAGGCGCACGAGTACATCGACTTCCACGCCACCGCCCCGGCGCGCGCCACGCCGGACATGTGGGCCGACAAGCTGGAAGGCGAGGCCCGCGACGGCTTCGGCTTCTTCGTCAAGGACCGGCTCAACGACATCGGCTACCAGTCGATCGCCACCCCGGGCACACTGCGCGGGCTGGAGGCGATTCACCGCAGCTACGGCAGGCTGCCCTGGCGGGAAGTCATCGCGCCGGCGATCCGCTGGGCGCGCGAAGGCTACTTTGTGCGGCCGGGCATGTATGCGTTCTGGATCGACGAAGGCACGCTGGGGCGCGCCAGCAACCGGGAACGCCTTGCGTTCAGCGCCGATGGCCGGCGCCTCTATTGCCGCGAAGACGGATCGCCCAAGACTATCGGTACGCCGCTGCGCAATCCCGGCTTCGCCGACACGCTCGAGCAGATCGCGCGCGAAGGCGCGGACGCGTTCTATCTTCACGATATCGCCGGGCGCATCGTCGCCGACATGGAAGCCAACGGCGGGCTGCTGTCGCGGGCGGACCTGGCGGAATACCAAGTCGAGCGCACCGCGCCGCTGACCGGCACCTATCGCGACCGCACCATCACCACCAACCAGCCGCCGGGGGGCGGCGTGATGCTGATCGAGATGCTGAACATCCTCGAGCGCTTCGACCTGGCGCGGATCGGCCACAACACCCCGGAATACCTGCGCATCGTCTGCGAGGCGATGAAGGCGGCCACGCGCGACAAGGACCTGCACGTCGGCGATCCGGCCTTTGTCGAGGTGCCGCTGGCGCGCCTGCTCGACAAGGATTATGCGCGCGAGCTGGCCGCGCGCATCGTTGCCGGCGACAAGATCGACATTGCCCGCGTCAATCCCGGCCATGTGGTGCCGCGCGATACCACGCACCTGTCGGTGGTCGATGGCGAGGGCAACTGCATTGCGCTGACGCATTCGCTGGCGATGCCGTCGGGCGTGATGACGCCGGGGCTGGGCTTCCTGCACAACGGCTGCATGGGCGTGTTCGATCCGCGCCCGGGCCGCGCCGGCAGCATCGCGCCGGGCAAGCGGCGCTTCACCTCATCGTGCCCTTCGATCGTGTTTCGGGACGCAAAGCCCGAGATCGTGCTCGGCGCGCCGGGCGGCACGCAGATTGCCATGGGCGTGCTGCAGGCCATCCTGAACGTGGTGGACTTCGGCATGGCGATGCAGCCGGCCGTGTCGGCGCCGCGCTTCTCGTCGACCAGCAATGCCATCGACGTGTGCAACCGGATCCCGCGCTATCTGACCGCGGAACTGGAAGCGCAAGGCTATGAGGTGATACGCAATCCGTACAACTACACCATCGCGTGGGTGCACGCGATCCGGCTGGCGAACGGGCAGC
>JABFVP010000520.1 GCA_013362725.1 Cupriavidus sp. | reverse complement strand
TGCGGCTTCCAGCTGACTTCCTGGAACGAGCGCCAGTAGTCGCGGATCGGCCAGGGCACGTAGTCGATCTTGTTGTCGCGCCAGGCAAAGGTCACCAGCGGGCGGTAGGTGGGCAGGCCGCCCAGCACGCGCTCCTGCTTCAGGCGGGCGATCTGCTGCAGCAGCGCGGTGCGCGCGGCGGGGTCCATGGTCTGGCGCTGCTTTTCCAGCAGCGCGTCGACCTCGGGGTCGGTGGTGTACGAGTAGGTGCCCCAGCCGCCGCCGGCCTGGTAGCTGTGCAGGTGGCCCGACCACGCCAGGCCGGGATCGCCGGGCAGGCCCTGCGACCACATCCAGCTCAGCACGCCGTCCATCTCGGGCGGACCGGAACGGCCGCGCTTGCCCAGGCTGATCCACGCGCCGTACTCCAGGTTGCGCACCTGGCAGCGGATGCCGACCGCGCTCAGGTAGGCGTACATGGCTTCGCCGACTTCCTTCACCCCGGGCTCGCGCGGCGTGGTGAGGTTGTAGCAGGGGGTGTCGAAGCCGTTGGGGTAGCCGGCCTGCCTGAGCAGCTCGCGCGCGCGCTTCTGGTCGAACGCATAAGGCTTGAGCGCGGCATCGTAACCATTGGAGCCCTTGCCCACCTGCGCATAGCGCTCGCCCTGGCCGAACAGCACGCGCTTGATGATGGCGTCGACATCGATGGCATGCGCGGCGGCCTGCCGCACGCGCACGTCATTGAACGGCGACTTCGGCATCTGCGTGTTGAAGTTCAGGAACAGGTTGTTGCCGCTGACCAGCGTGACGGTCTTCACGCCCGGCATCTTCCTGAATTCCTCCACCATCGACGGCGGCACGTTGTCGATGAAATCCACCTTGCCGGTCTTGAACGCCGCCACCCGGGTCAGGTCCTCGGGAATCACCTTGATCGTCAGCTCCTTGATGCCGGGGCGCTTGTCCTTGTTCCAGTAGCCGTCGAAGGCTTCCAGCTTCAGTTCGTCCTTGACGGTGCGCGAGACGAACTTCCATGGCCCGGTGCCCACCGGCTTGCGGGCGAACTCTTCCTCGCCCACCTTCTGGATGTATTTCTTCGGCATGGCCCACAGCTGCATGTTGCCGACGATGAACTGCGCATCGGGCTCCTTGAAATGCAGCCTGAAGCGGTGCGCATCGACGATCTCGAAGCGCTCGACCGACGACACATAGTGCGAAAAGAAGCTGCCTTTGGGATCGCGCTGGCGCTGCCACGAGAACTCCATGTCCTCGGACGTCAGCGGGTCGCCGTTATGGAAGCGCACGCCCTTGCGCAGCTGCACGTCGAGCACCGGCTTGCCGTCCTTGCCGGTGTCGAGCTTCCAGCTTTGCGCGAGCCAGTTCTCGTCCTTGAGCGCGGCGTTGCGGCGCACCAGCATCTCGAAGATCTGGCCGACAAAGTAATGGTCGACGCCGGCCGAGATCTTGACCGGATCGAGCGTGGTCGACTCCGCGCCGAAGGCGACGGTGAGGCTGCCGGTGGCGGGCACGGGCGCGCCGGCATGCGCGGCCGGCACGATGGCCGCGGCGACGATGCCGGCCAGCAACCGTTGCCGGGCGGGGCCGGACAATTTTTTCACTTGCATGGTCTCCTCCTGTTGCGCCGTCTCGTGGCGGCGCTGTGGGTGTGAACGTGCTCAGCCGCCGGCCTCGGCGTCCAGCAACGCCTGCAGTTCCACCTTGCGCACCTTGCCGGTGGCGGTCAGCGGAAACTCGGGCAGGATGCGGATCTCGGGCACCTTGTAGACCGCCATCTGCTCGCGGCACCAGGCATGCAACGCGTCGGCGCTGGTGCCGTCGGCATGCTCGGGGCGCAGGCGGATAAAGGCCACCGGGACCTGGCCCTTGTCGGGGTCCGGGCGGCCCACCACGGCCGAGCCCAGCACCGCAGGGTGGCGCGACAGCAGCACTTCCAGCTCCGACGGGAACACGCTCATGCCGCGCACCTTCAGCATCTCCTTGCGCCGGCCCAGGAAATGCAGGTAGCCGGCCTCGTCATACGCGCCGATATCGCCGGTGCGGAACCAGCCGTCGCGGAACACCTCGGCGTCGACGTCGGGGCGGCCCCAGTAGCCCTTGAACAGCGACGGCGTGCTGACCACGATCTCGCCTTCCGCGCCGACCGGAAGCACCGCGCCGGTGTCGAAGTTGCAGATCTTGATGCGCGTGCCCGGCACCGGCAGGCCGACGAAGACCGGGCGGCCGCGCAGGTCCATGTCGTCGGCCTGCATGCCGGTGGTGAAGGTATCGCTGGTATGGGTCTCGGTCATGCCCCACGCGCCTTCGGCGATGACGCTGCCGGTCAGCGCGTGCCAGCGCTGGCGGATGTCAGGCGTGATCTTGCGGATGAACGAGGCCGCGCGCGTATGCTGCAGCGAGCGCAGGTCGTAGCGGCCGCACTCGGGGTGGTTCATCAGCTCGACCGCGTTGTCGACCACGACGAAGGTGCGGTTGACGCGGTAGCGTTCGATCGCCGCCATCACCGCGACCGGGTCCCAGCGCGCCAGCAGCACCACGGTCGCGCCGCTGAAGATCGGATAGATCAGGCCCAGGTTCTCGCCCGCGATCCAGAACATCGGCAGGAAGTTCAGCATCACGTCGTCCGAGCCCTCGGCCAGGCGCGCCGCGTCGACGCCGCCGGTGAGCGCATACGAGGCTGCCGCGGTGTACAGCATGTCGCGCTGGGTGTGCATGCAGCCCTTGGGCATGCCGGTGGTGCCGCCGGTGTAGTTGCGCGCGGCCAGCGCGTCCAGGTCGACCGGCGGCAGCGCCACCGGCGCGGTCTCGCGCAGCGCCTGCAGCAGGTCGATGGCGCCATCGACGGCGAGCGCGGGCGTATCCAGCCCGGCCGGCAGCGGCAGGTCGGGCTGCGCCGGCAGCATGGCACCGGCGCTGGTGGTGTAGACCGCCTGCAGCGCGGTCTGCGCGCGCACCGACATCAGCAGCGGCGCCAGCTGGTCCTGGACGATGATGGTGGTGGCGCCGGCATCGTTCAGTTCGTACACCAGCTCGTGTTCCCTGAACAGCGGGTTGACCGGCACGTACACTGCGCCCAGCTTCAGGATGGCGTAGAACACCACGTGGAACTGCGGGCAGTTGCCCATCATCACCGCGACGCGGTCGCCCGCGCCGACGCCGCGCCCCTTGAGCAGCGCGGCGCAGCGCTCGGACAGGTGGTCGAGCTCGGCATAGGTGACGGTGGTGCCGTACCAGACCAGCGCGGCATGGCGCGGGCGCTTGCGCGCCCACGCGCGCAGGTAGTCGCCCAGCGGGGCCTCGCCATGGGGGTAGACCGGTGCGTCGGGCAGGCCGGCGGGCCAGATCTTGCGATGCCGGGCTTCCAGGTCGGCGAAGAACGCCTGTTCGTCCATGTGCTGTCTCCTCTTGCTGTCGCTCTGGTGTGGTCCGCTTGGTGTGGTCAGCTATCGCGCCTACCAGGCGTCGACGAAGGGGCGCGTCGGTCGGTGCGGTCGGTGCGATCGGTGCGGGTCGGCCTCGCCCGCGTCGAGGCCGCTGACCAGCCACTGCCGCGTCGCGGCGGGATCGATCACGGCATCGAGCTCCAGCGCCGCCGCGGCGTTGATGGCATGGCCGCGTTCGTACATCTGCGCCACCAGCTGCTGGTACAGCGCGTCGCGCTGGGGCCCTTCGGGCAAAGCTTCCAGTTCCTTGCGGAAGCCGAGCCGGACCGCGCCCTCCAGCCCCATGCCGCCGAATTCGCCGGTCGGCCACGACACCGTGAAGCTGGGCGCGCGAAAGCCGCCCGCCGCCATCGCCATCGCGCCCAGGCCATAGCCCTTGCGCAGCACCACCGCCAGGAACGGCACGCGCAGCTTGGCGCCGATCACGAACATGCGCGACACGTGGCGCACCTGGGCGCGGGCCTCGACCTCGGGGCCGACCATGAAGCCCGGCGTGTCGATCAGCGACACGATCGGCAGTCCGTGCGCATTGCACAACTGCATGAAGCGCGCGGCCTTGTCGGCGGCATCGGCGTCGATGGCGCCGCCGAGGTGGCGCGGATTGTTGGCGAGGATGCCCACCGGCCGGCCTTCGATGCGCGCCAGCGCGGTATGGATGCCGGTGCCGAAGCCCGCGCGCAGCTCCAGCACGCTGCCGACGTCGGCCAGCCCGTCGATGGCGGCACGGGTGTCGTACACGCGCAGGCGGTTTTCCGGCACCACGTGGCGCAGCGCCAGCGGGTCAGGGGCCTGCCATGCGTCGATGCGGCCCTGGAACATCGACAGGTAGTGCTTCGCCGCGGCCACGGCCGCGGCTTCGTCGTCGACCAGCAGGTCGGCCACGCCGTTGTGGTACTGCACCGCGGCCGGGCCGATGTCCTCGGGCCGGAACACGCCCAGGCCGCCGCCTTCGATCATGGCGGGGCCGGCCATGCCGATGTTGGCGTTGCGCGTGGCGACGATCAGGTCGCAGCAGCCCAGCAGCGCGGCATTGCCGGCGAAGCAGCGTCCCGAGGCGATGCCGATCACCGGCACCTCGCCGCTCAGCTCGGCGAAGGCGCCGAACGACGGCTGGTACAGGCCGGCCACGGTCGGGAAGTCGACATCGCCCGGGCGCCCGCCGCCGCCCTCGGCAAAAATCACCGTGGGCAGGCGGTTGCGCAGCGCCACTTCGAGGATGCGGTCGGTCTTGGTGTGGTTGCGCTTGCCCTGGGTGCCGGCCAGCACCGTGGCGTCGTAGGCCAGCACCGCGCAGCGCGCGCGTTCCGGCGCGAACATGCTGCCGTTGACGGTGCCGGTGCCGGTGATCAGGCCGTCGGCGGGGGTGTTGGCGATCAGGTCGGCCTCGCTGCGCCGGCTGGCCTGCGCCGCCAGCGCCAGGCCGCCGTATTCGCGGAAGCTGCCGGCATCGCACAGGTCATCGACGTTCTCGCGCGCGGTGCGCTGGCCGCGCGCACGGCGGCGGGCCACCGCCTCGGGGCGGGCTGCGTCGTACAGGAAGGCATGGCGATCGAGCACGCGCTGCAGGTCCGGGCGGATCGCCGCGGGGTCGGCGCGTTCGGCGTCGGCGCCGGCATGTGCGCCGGCGTCGGCGGGCTCCAGCACCAGCATCACCTGGCCTTCGGCCACTTGCTCGCCGGATGCGATGCGCAGGTCGATCACGCGCCCCGCCTGATCGGCCACGATGGCGTGTTCCATCTTCATCGCATCGAGCACCGCCACGGTCTGGCCTGCCTTGACCACGTCGTTCTCGCGCGCCAGCTCGATCACGCGGCCGTTCATCGGCGCGCGCACCGCGCACAGGCCTTCGCCCAGCTGCTCTTCGAAGCTGGCGCTGCTCGACGTGGCCGCCACCGGCGCCACCGCGGCGCCCGTCAGCGCATGCCTGGCCGCGTGCTGCACGCCGATCTGCGCGGCGCGTTCCAGCAGCGCGGGCAGCGCCGTCTCCAGATAACGGGTATGCACCTGCTGGCTGGCAAAGTCATCGCGCTCGGCCAGCGCCCGCAGCAGATCCAGGTTGGTGGCGATGCCGGCGATATTGAACTCGGCCAGCGCGCGCTGCAGGCGCCGCACGGCGTCGGCGAAGTGGTCGCTGGCCGAGGTCACGATCAGCTTGGCCAGCAGCGTGTCGTAATGCGCAGACGGGGCATAGCCGGTATAGCCATGCGTGTCGACGCGCACGTCCGGTCCGGTGGGCGGATCGAAGCGCTCCAGCCGGCCCTGCGCCGGCCGCGCCAGCCCCTGCGCGTCGGTGGCTTCGGCATTGACACGCACCTGGATCGCAAAGCCGCGCACGCGCGGCGGGTGGCGCGGGTCCAGCCCAAGTTCGGAAAGGCGCCGCCCTTGCGCCAGTCCCAGCTGGACGGCGACCAGGTCGATTCCGGTGACCTGCTCGGTGACGGTGTGCTCGACCTGCAGGCGCGGGTTGGCTTCGATAAAGACGAAGGGCAGCGCGGCGCCGCCGCGGCTGGCGCCGTGCTCGGGCGCTTCAACCAGGAACTCGAACGTGCCGAGGCTACGGTAGCGCGCCTCGCGCGCCAGCGTGCAGGCCGCGTCGACGATGCGCTGGCGCAGCGCGGCATCGAGTGCCGGGCTGGGCGCGATCTCCACCACCTTCTGGAAGCGGCGCTGCAGCGTGCAGTCGCGCTCGCCCAGCGCGATCACGCTGTCGCCGTCGCCGGCGATCTGCACTTCGATATGGCGGGCGCGCGCCACCAGCCGCTCGGCGTAGAGGGCGTCGATGCCGAACGCCGAGCGAGCCTCCGAACGGCAGCGCGCATAGGCTTCGGCCAGGGCGTCGCGTTCGCGCACCACGCGCATGCCGCGCCCGCCGCCGCCGCCAACGGCCTTGAGCACCACGCCGGCGCCGTCCTGCTCGTCGAAGAACGCCGTCACCGCATCGAGCGTGGCGCCGCCCGGCGTCGCCGGCATCACCGGCACGCCGCAGCGGGCCGCCAGCGCCAGCGCGCGGCCCTTGTCGCCGAACAGGGCGAGGTGTTCGGGCTCGGGGCCGACAAAGACGATCTGTGCCGCCGCGCAGGCGCTGGCGAAGTCGGCGCGCTCGCTGAGAAAACCGTAGCCGGGGTGGATGGCATCGCAGCCGGTGGCCCGCGCCGCGGCGAGGATGGCGTCGATGTCGAGATAGGCCGCCGCACCTTCGCCCTGCAGTGCGACGGCTTCGTCGGCAAGCAGGCGGTGGCGGCTGTTGGCGTCGTCGGTGGCGTAGACGGCGACGGTGGCGATGCCGAGATCGCGGGCGGCGCGCTGCACGCGCAACGCGATCTCGCCGCGATTGGCGATCAGGAGCTTCTTCACAAATGTCCCCTTCCATGCGAAGCGGCGGCACGCAAGCGCGCGAGCGCGCAAGGGGCTTGCGCCGCCGGCTTCTTGTTTTTGTGGTTTGTGATTCTGCGAGGTGGAATCTACGCGGCTAGCCAGGGGGTCACAAGCGCGATGCGCCGGAACCATGTATGACATGCCGCGTGTGCATAGAGCGGGGAGCGGCTAGGGGAGGGATTTGCCGCGGTCTTGTTCTGCATTGCAGAACTCGCGCGGCGGTGGCGGGCGAAATGTCGCGCTGCGAGAGGTGGGGCGGCGATTCGCCGCCAAGAGGGAACCGCGTCACGGGCGTGCCGCGGGATGCCACCACCCTCTCCCGCGTGTCGGGAGAGGGAAGCGATGCCGGACGATCAGCCGATGCGCATGCCCGGCACCGCGCCGCTGTGCGGCTCCAGGATGTACAGGCCGGGCGCGGCCTTTTCATCCGCGGCCGAGGCCGCCAGCACCATGCCTTCGGACACGCCGAACTTCATCTTGCGCGGCGCCAGGTTCGCCACCACCACGGTCAGCTTGCCCACCAGCTGCTCGGGCGTGTAGGCCGACTGGATGCCGGAGAACACATTGCGGGTGCGGCCTTCGCCCAGGTCCAGCGTCAGCTGCAGCAGCTTGTTCGAGCCTTCCACCTTGTGGCATTCGACGATCTTCGCCACGCGCAGGTCGATCTTGGCGAAGTCATCGATGGTGATGGTGTCGGCGATCGGCTCGATCGCGGCGGCGTTGGCGGCCGCGGTGGTGGCCGGAGCGGCGGCCGCCTGCAGCGATTCGCGGTTGGCGGCCAGCAGCGCGTCGACCTGCTTGGCATCGACGCGCGTCATCAGGTGCTGGTAGGGCTGCACCGGGCTCGCGGCCGACAGCTGCTGGTCGATCGCGCGCCAGTCCAGCGGCGCGACATTGAGGAAGCGCTCCACGCCCGCGGCCACGTTGGGCACCACCGGCTTCAGGTAGATGGTCAGCAGGCGGAACGCCTCGAGCGAGACCGAGCACGCCGCATGCAGCGCGGCGCGCTTGCTGTCGTCCTTGGCCAGTTCCCACGGCTTCTCGGTGTCGACGAAGGCGTTGACGGCATCGGTCAGCTCCATTACCAGGCGCAGCGCCTTGCTGTACTCGCGGCTTTCATACAGGTGCGCCACCTGCGGCGCGGCCTGGCGCAGCTGCTCCAGCAGCGGATGGGCCAGCGCGGCCTCGTCGACCGTGCCGTCGAAGCGCTTGACCAGGAAGCCCGCGGCGCGGCTGGCGATGTTGACGTACTTGCCGATCAGGTCGCTGTTGACGCGCGCGATGAAGTCGTCGAGGTTCAGGTCGAGGTCTTCCATGCTGGCGTTGAGCTTGGCGGCGAAGTAGTAGCGCAGCCATTCCGGGTTCATGCCGGTGTCGATATAGCTCTGCGCGGTGATGAAGGTGCCGCGCGACTTGCTCATCTTGGCGCCGTCGACGGTCAGGAAGCCGTGGGCGAACACATTGGTCGGGGTGCGGTAGCCCGAGAAGCGCAGCATCGCCGGCCAGAACAGCGTGTGGAAATACAGGATGTCCTTGCCGATGAAGTGGTACTGCTCGGCGGTCGAGTGCGGGCCGACCCAGGCGTCGAAATCGATGCCGCGCTGCTGCGCCAGGTTCTTGAAGCTGGCGTAGTAGCCGATCGGCGCGTCCAGCCACACGTAGAAGTACTTGCCCGGCGCGCCCGGGATCTCGAAGCCGAAGTAGGGCGCATCGCGCGAGATGTCCCAGTCGGACAGGGTCGAGGCCTCGCCCTCGGCGCCCAGCCATTCCTGCATCTTGTTGGCGGCTTCGGGCTGCGCCAGGTCGGCCACCCACTCGCGCAGGAAGCTCTCGCAGCGCGGATCGGACAGCCTGAAGAAGTAGTGGGCCGACGACTTGCGCACCGGCGTTGCGCCCGACACCACCGAGTAGGGGTTCTTCAGGTCGGTCGGCACGTAGGTGGTGCCGCATACCTCGCACGAATCGCCGTACTGGTCCTTGGCGCCGCACTTCGGACACTCGCCCTTGATGAAGCGGTCGGGCAGGAACATGTTCTTGACGGGGTCGTAGAACTGCTCGACCTCGCGCTCGGCGATCAGGTCCTCGGCCTTCAGCGCCAGGTAGATCTTTTCGCACAGCTCGCGGTTTTCCTCGGCGTCGGTGCTGTAGTAATTGTCGAACGACACCAGGAAGCTGTCGAAATCGCGCTTGTGCTCGGTCCAGACGCGGTCGATCAGCTGCTTCGGCGTGATGCCTTCCTTCTCGGCACGCAGCATGACCGGGGTGCCATGGGTGTCGTCGGCGCCGACGTAGTAGACCTCGTTGCCCATCATGCGCTGGAACCGCACCCAGATATCGGTCTGGATGTACTCCACCAGGTGGCCGATATGGATCTGGCCGTTGGCGTAGGGCAGGGCGGATGTGACGAGGATGCGACGTGCGGTCATGGACAGAAGCCGGTCAGGAGCGGGGAAATCAGGGAGGACGGCGCCAGCCAGGACGGGCGGGCGCGTGCCGGGAAGCGGCTATTTTAACAACTGGCCGCGCCCCGCGCGGCGGTTCCGCATTGCGGAATAGGCAGGCCGGCGGATTCGGCGCGGCCAAAAAAAAGCGCCGGTCAGAGCCGGCGCAGCTTTCCACAACGGAAAAGGAGGAGAAATCAGGTACCGCCCGGGAGGTCAGCCACCCATCGCGAGCCAGCAACGGTGGCAAGCGGCACCTGTTTCTATGACAGGGTCACCCTTGGATTGGTTTCAAAAAAATTTCGACGCGGCGATTTTGTGCCCGGCCGGCCTCGGTTCCGTTGTCCGCGACCGGCTGGCTCTGGCCGCGGCCTTCGGCGCTCAGGCGGTTGCGTGCGACGCCGCGGTCACCGAGGTAGCCGGCCACGCTCTGGGCGCGGCGCTGCGACAGCTGCATGTTGTAGTTGGGGTTGCCGGTGCTGTCGGTATGGCCCACCACGCTGGCGCTGACGTCCTGGTGCTGGCTCAGGGTCTGCGCGACCTGGTCGAGCACCGAGCGGAACGACGGCTTGATGGTGGCGCTGTCGGTGTCGAAGGTGACCTGGCTCGGGATGTTGACCTTCAGCGAGCCGTCCGGCTGCTCGGTGATCTGGGTGCCCGTGCCGGCGGTGTCCTTGCTCAGCTTGCCGCGGATCGCATTCCAGTTGTAGCCGGTCGCGCCGCCGATGGCGCCGCCGACGGCCGCGCCCACCAGCGTGCCGGTGGTGTTGCCGCCGATCAGGTTGCCAAGCCCCGCGCCAACCGCGGCGCCGACGCCGGTACCAACCGCCGTGTGGGTTTGCTGTTCGGTGGCGCAGCCAGCGGCCAGCAGCGTGGCGGCGGCGAGCGAAACGGTAACGAGCTTGATCTTCATGCTTTCTCCTTCTGATGTTCCCGTAAATGTTCTTGGTACCGCGTCGCGATGGTAACGCCAAGGCAAGCGGCAGGGTAACCCATTGTGCGCGTCGGCCCGGCCGGGCGCGGCACCGCTTGCGGTGTCGACGTGCCGGGCCGTCCAACCGCACTACAATATGGATATGGCGGCGCGCGCACAAGTGCAAGCTTGTGAGATTTGTAATTGTCTGTAATCCCCCACCCGACAGAGGGGATTGCACGCGGGCTTCCGGCGTTCATGGCCGGTGCTGCATACTTTGATACATTAAGCGCAGGCCATCATGCGCCCGTTCCCCACATACCAAGCGGAGTTTGTCTTGAGCCTCAGCACTGAGCAGGTTACCGAAGCCCTGCGCACCGTCATCGATCCCAATACGGGCAAGGACCTGGTCTCCACCCGCTCGGCCCGGAACATCCGCATCGATGGCGGCGAGGTATCGCTCGAGGTCGAACTCGGCTATCCCGCCAAGAGCCAGTTCGATCCGATCCGCAAGCTGGTGGTGGCCGCGGTGCGGCAGCTGCCGGGCGTGACCAATGTCAGCGTGGCCGTCAGCATGAAGATCGTCGCCCACGCGGTGCAGCGCGGCGTCAAGCTGCTGCCGGGCGTGAAGAACGTGATCGCGGTGGCGTCGGGCAAGGGCGGCGTGGGCAAGTCGACCACGGCTGTGAACCTGGCGCTGGCGCTGGCGGCCGAAGGCGCGCGCGTGGGCATGCTCGACGCCGACATCTACGGCCCCAGCCTGCCAATGATGCTGGGCATCGATGGCCGCCCCGAGTCCGCCGACGGCCAGACCATGGAGCCGCTGGAGGGCCACGGCCTGCAGGCCAACTCGATCGGCTTCCTGATCGAGCAGGACAATCCCATGGTGTGGCGCGGCCCGATGGTGACCTCGGCGCTGGAGCAGCTGCTGCGCCAGACCAACTGGCGCGATCTCGATTACCTGATCGTCGACATGCCGCCGGGCACCGGCGACGTGCAGCTGACGCTGTCGCAGAAGGTGCCGGTCACCGGCGCGGTGATCGTGACCACGCCGCAGGACATCGCGCTGCTCGATGCCAAGAAGGGCCTGAAGATGTTCGAAAAGGTGGGCATTCCGATCCTCGGCATCGTCGAGAACATGGCGGTCTATTGCTGCCCGAACTGCGGCCATGTCGAGCATATCTTCGGCCACGGCGGCGGCGAGAAGATGTGCGCCGACTACGGTGTCGACCTGCTCGGCAGCCTGCCGCTGAACCTGAGCATCCGCGAGCAGGCTGATTCCGGCCGCCCGACCGTGGTGGCCGAGCCCGACAGCCCGGTCGCCGAGATGTACCGCGCCATCGCGCGCAAGGTGGCGATCAAGGTCGCCGACAAGGCGCGCGACATGACCAGCAAGTTCCCCAGCATCGTGGTGCAGAACACCTGAGCGCCCCGCCTGCCGCCATGGACAGCCAGCCCACCGCCAATCTGCCGCCGCCCGGCGCCCGCCCCGCGGTCACCATGGCCGTGGTGATGCGCAAGGTGGCGCTGGCTAACCGCTGGCAGCCGTGGAAGTGGCAACTGGACGCAGTGCTGCCCGACCTGGGCGAGTTCGGCACGCAGCCGGTGTGCCTGGAGCACGACGCCCATGGCGCGCGCTGGCTGTACCCGGGCTACGAGGTCGAGCTGTTCCGCGACCAGGGCGAGGGCTACTACCTGAACCTGACCTCGGCCACGCCATGCTGGTTCGTGCTGTGGCGCATGCCCGAGGATGAGGGCGACACCGACGACGCGCATCCGGTGCCGGTCACCGTATCGCTGTCGTACAACGAGGCCGGGCGCTGGCTGGATGCCGGCGAGACCGTCGAGAACGTGCCGCTGGCGCCGGAGCAGCGCGACTGGCTGCAGGCCTACGTCAACGAACATTACCGGCCCGAACCCAAGCAGCGGCGCCGGCCCGAATCCTTCAAGGCGCCCGACCAGCGCGCGCGCTACTGATCCCTGACACCATCGAGAAGCGGCCCTGCCCATGAGCGAATCGTCCTTCCTGTCGCGCTGGTCGCGCCGCAAGGCCGCGGTGCGCGAGGGCGTGGCCGTGCCGGCCGAACCGGCGCAGCCGCCGCAGACCGAGAGCGAGCCTGTGCCTGCGACCGTCGAAGCCGAGGCGCCACGGGATCCGCCGCCCACGCTGGCCGATGTCGCGGCGCTGCGGCCCGGTGACGAGATTGCCCGCTTCGTCGCGCGCGGCGTGGATGAATCGGTCAAGCGCGCCGCGCTGAAGACACTGTTTGCCGATCCGCACTTCAATGTGATGGACGGGCTCGATATCTATATCGACGATTACAGCAAGCCGGACCCGATTCCGCCCGAGATCCTGCGCCAGCTGCGCCAGGCGCAGACGCTGGGCCTGTTCGAGCCGACCGACGAGGAACGCGCCGCGGCCGAAGCCGCGGCCCGGCTGTCGGACGCGCAGCAGGTACCGCCGGCGACGCATCCAGAACCGCATCCGGCGGCAGCGGAATCGCACGAGGCACTGGCGCACGCCGATGTGCAGGCAGGCGCCGAAACATCACCGCCGAACACCAGTCAAAGCGAACAACAGGGCCGGCAAGACCCGCCGCAAGACCCGCATAAACGCGCGTAGCCCCCGCCGGCAGCGCAGCCTACAATAGGCATCCCCACAATCCCCCGGCCCGCAGACCCCCGCCAAGAAGGGACGTCCGGACCGGTCAGCCGCATTCGCCATGCCGACGCTGATCTGCAATTGCAACGACACCATGCCGCTGGACGGGGCGGCATTGTCAGACGCAACCCGCGACGCCAGCCAGGGACCGCTCAAGGTCCATCGACTGCTGTGCCGGCGCGAAATCGGTGACTTCACCGCCGCGCTGGACGGCACCGACGACGTGATCGTCGCCTGCACGCAAGAGCGCCAGCTTTTTACGGAGGTAGCCGCGCAAGCCGCGCAGGGCCGCGATGGCCAGGCGGTGGTGACC
>JABFVP010000732.1 GCA_013362725.1 Cupriavidus sp. | reverse complement strand
CGCATCGCCGACATGCAGGACCGCGTCAGCCATGCCAGCGAGCGCACGGTGCCCAACACGCCCGAGTACGAGTTCGCGCGCATGCGCGCGCGCGTGATCCAGGAAGCGTCGCCAAGCGACCTGCAGAACCTGCGCGCCGCGCTGCGCTCCCAGCTGGCCGGCGCCTCCGCACTGCGCGCGCCGGCGCTGCACTACGCGCTGGCGTTCGTCGAGCAGCGCCTGCGCCGCTATCCCGCCGCCGAACAGGAACTGGCCGAAGCGCGCCGCCTGTATGGCAATATCCCCGGCGCCAGCTCCGGCAGCCCGATGCTCGACGTGATGGCGGTGGAACTGGCGCGCGCGCAGGGCCGCGTGCCCGAGGCGTTGTCGCAGGCCAATGCCTCGATGAAGGCCTTCCCGCTGTCGCACGCGGTGGCCGTGGCCTATGCCGAGACCCTGATCGGCTCCGGCCGCCATGACGAAGCGGTGCGCTTCCTGCGCGAGCGCACGCGCCAGGAGACCAGCCGCAGCGAATGGTGGGAGATGCTGGCGCGCGCCTACGCCGGCCAGGGCAAGCGCCTGCAGCAACACCAGGCGCTGGCCGAGAAGTATGCGATGGATGGCGCCTACCAGGCCGCCATCGAGCAGCTGCAGATTGCGCGCAAGGCCGGCGACGGCGATTTCTATACGCTCTCCGAAGTCGATGCGCGCCTGCACCAGCTGGAGCGCCAGTACCGCGAGGACAAGCAGGACAACAAGGGCATGCCGAATTGAGGTCCGGGGTTCGCGCAGCTCAGCCTGCCGGCGCCGCCGGCTGGCGCACGAACCCAAAGCGCTGCGGCACCTCGCTCTCGGCAATCGGCTCGATCGGCAGGTCGCGGCCATCGTGGTGGAACACGCCCGGGTCGGCGCCACAGGCTTCGCCATGCCAGGTGCTGGCGCCGCTGAACTGCTCCAGGTCGTGGTCGTGCAGCAGCGCGGCCTGTAGCGCCTGCAGCGCCGGCGCGGTGTCCGTCGCCATGCCGGCGACGGTCCCGGCCAGGACCACGTTGCCGTGCTCGTCGGCAAAACACGCCTGCAGCGTGAACGCCTGTCCCGTGGTGGTCTGCAGCGTGCCCTGGTGCAGCCGCACGATCCACGGCGCATAGCCCAGCGTCACGAACACCCGCTGCGGCCCGTTCTGGAAGTACCAGCAGCCGCGTTCGTCGCACTGGTAGTTGCGCTCGATAAAGCCGATCAGCGCCTCATGGCGGATGGGATCGCCCGAGAGCCCGTGCTGCTGCGCGTATTCATTGCGCAGCCGCCACTGCCCGCGGCGGTCCAGCGTAAGCCAGCCATAGACATTGGGCACGTTGGGCCAGCGTGCCATGGCCTGCCTGACGATCTCGTCCATCTCAGTCTCCCCGGCGGGCGCTCGGACCGGTGCCCGCCTTACATCATGCTGTCGAAAAATCTCAGGATCCGTGCCGGCAGCCATTCGATATGGCCGCCAAAGCGTCCGTCGACCTGCAGCGGCAGGTGCCGGCGCCAACCCGCGGGCGGGGTCATGAAGCCGACATGCCCGCCGTGCTCTGGCTGTTCCAGCCAGACCTGCGCGCTGACGTCGGCCGGGCCGGGCAGGTGCCGCGCCGGCAGGAAGGGATCGTTGCGCGCGTTGAGCACCAGCGTGGGCACGGCGATGTCGCGCAGCACGGGTTTGCTGGCGGCGCGGCGCCAGTAGTCATCGGTATCGGCAAAGCCGTGCAGCGGTGCGGTGACGACGTTGTCGAAGGCGTACAGGTCACGGCTGGCCAGCATGGTGTCGCGGTCGAACAGGCCCGGGAACTGCTCCAGCTTGGCCAGCGACTTGCGCTTGAGCGTCTGCAGGAACATGCGGGTGTAGACCAGGTTGAAACCGGCCGACAGTGCGGCACCGCCGGCGGCCAGATCCAGCGGCGCGGAAATCGCCGCGGCCGCATGCACGTAGCCCGCCTGGCTGCCGTCTTCGCCCAGCATGCGCAGCAACGCATTGCCGCCGAGCGAGATCCCCACCACCAGCAGCTTGCGCCCGCCGGCGCTGTGGTGCTGGCGCATGCGCTCGAGCACCCAGCGGATCTCGGCCGAATCGCCGGAGTGGTAGAAGCGCGGCGCCAGGTTGAGTTCGCCGGAACAGCCGCGGAAATGCGGGATCACGCCCTGCCAGCCGCGCAGCGACAGCGCATGCATTAGCGCTTGCGCGTAATGGCTGCCGGAGTCGCCCTCGAGGCCGTGGAACATCACCACCAGCGGCGTCTGCGGCTGCACCGCATGGGTGGTCCAGTCGAGGTCGATGAAGTCCTGGTCGGGCGTGGCCCAGCGTTCGCGGCGAAAGCCGACGCGCGGCGGGCGGCGCGTGAAACGCGCGGGGATGATGGTCTGGGCGTGGCCGCCGCGCAGCCACCAGGGCATCGGCGGGCCATCGCCATAGCCGTGCGCGCGCTCGGAATCTGCCTGGACGGCGTAGGGCAGGTGGTGGTGCGGAAGCTGCGTCATGCCGGCTGGTATTGCAGCGGGCCGCTGCGCGGCCGCGGTTTCAGTGCAGCGCCTGGCCCGGCGTGGCGGCCACGGCGGCGATCTGCACCGCGTTGGCCGGGCTGCAGTGGATGTGGGCCAGGCGCCAGCCTTCGTGGTTCTGCATCAGCACGTAGGTGGTGTGCACGTACAGGTCGGCCTCGACGCGGTCGCTGCCGAAGCGCAGCGCCTCGGTCACGTCGAAGATCGACACGGCCATTGACGCGTGGCTGCTGGTTTCGATGGCGTCGACCAGCACCGGCTGCTCTTCCAGCAGCTGCGAGAAGGCCTGGCGCAGTTGCTCGTGGCCGATCAGGCGCTGGCCGTCGGGCAGCACGCAGGTGATCGAGTCTTCGTCCAGCCACAGGCGCAGCGCGCCTTCGGCGTCGCGCAGCTTCAGTGCTTCGCGGAAAGCGTCGACGATGTCTTCGGCGGAATCGAACAGGCGGGCAAAGCGAGGCATGTTGGCAATGGACGTGGCTAGGGCAGGGGCGGCAGGGACGTCAGGCGGTCAGGGCCGGTGCAGCAGCTTGCGAAGCTCGACGAACACCATTTCCGGTTCGATCTCTTTCAGGCAGCGCAGGTGGCCCAGCGGGCACTCGCGCTTGAAGCACGGACTGCACTCCAGCTGCAGCCACATGATACTCGCTGCCTGTGACAGCGGCGGCGTGTGGCGCGGATCGCTCGAGCCGTACACCGCCACCTGGGGCCGGCCCAGCGCCGCGGTCACGTGCATCAGGCCCGAATCGTTGCAGACCGCGGCTTCGGACAGCGCCAGCAGGTCGACCGCGTCGTCGAGCGAGGTCTGGCCGCACAGGTTGCGCACGAACGGCGCCTCGCTGACGATCTCGGCGGCGATCTCGGCGTCCTTGGCCGAGCCCAGCGTAATCATCTGCGCGTACGGATACGAGCGCCGCAGCATCTGCGCCAGTCTGGCGAAATGCGCGGCGGGCCAGCGCTTGGCGGGGCCGAACTCCGCGCCCGGGCAGAACGCGATCACGCGCGTGTGCGGGGCCAGGCCGAAGCGCTCGGCGGTGGCGGCCACGCGCGCCGGATCCACGCGCAGGCGCGGCTCGCTCAGGTTCTCGGGCAGGCGCGCGCCGGGCTTGAGCGCCAGGCGGGCGTAATGCTCCACCATCGGCGGGCGGTGGTCGCGCGGCGGATTGGCGTGGCGCACGTTGAGCATGCCGAAGCGCGCTTCGCCGCGGTAGC
>JABFVP010000281.1 GCA_013362725.1 Cupriavidus sp. | reverse complement strand
TGCGGCTGCCGCCGGAGCCGGAGGCAGCGCCTGCATTTGCGGCATCGCCATTGGCGCGGCGACGACTTGCGGCGGTTGCTTGACGATGCGTACCTTGCCGTCGCCTTCGGTGACTTCCAGCTCGGAGATGCCGGATTCGGCCACCAGGTCGATAAGCGTCTTCAGCTTGCGCAGGTCCATCTTTTTATCCTCCTGAATCGGGTTTTCCGCCCTGCCCGGTACGGGCCGTGGTGGAACAATCGTTTGTGCCGGCCACCGGAAATCCGCGCCCGCCGTGCCGAGGCACGCCAACGGGCGCAGGCCGCCGGGCGGCGCGCGCAGGTTGTCGAAAAAATCCTTGTGGGAGTTCAGCTCCCCGAACCGTCGGGCGGGGGCTGCTCCTGGCCCAGTACATAGTCCAGCGCCAGCAGGTAACCCTGCCAGCCAAGCCCACAGACCACCCCGACCGCCACGTCCGAGAAGTACGAGTGGTGCCGGAAGCTCTCACGCCGGTGCACGTTCGACAGGTGCACCTCGACGAACGGGATCGCCACGCCGGCCAGCGCATCGCGCAGCGCCACGCTGGTATGCGTATAAGCAGCTGGGTTGATGATGATGAACTCGACCCCTTCCGCGCGAGCGGCGTGGATGCGGTCCACCAGCGCTCCCTCGTGGTTCGACTGGAACGTCTGCAGCGACGCGCCCGCTTTCGTCGCGCGTTCGGCCAGGGCCGCGTCAATATCGGCAAGCGTGGTGTGCCCGTAGGTCTCCGGCTCGCGCGTCCCCAGCAGGTTAAGGTTGGGCCCATGCAGGACCAGCACCTTGCGGTAACGGGGTGAGCGACGGATAGAGCGGGATGCAGTCACGGCGGCTCGACCAGATCAACGAAATTGCGCGGAGATTACCGTAGCTTAGAGGGATTTGTCTAGCACGCGATACAGGGATCGATCATCCCTCGCGCCTCGCGGCGGCCTTTTGAGCACTTTCGCACCAAAGCGGTCCGCAACTGAGACAAATCCGCCAAGAAAGCCGAAATTCGGCGATGTTGGCGGAAGAACGAATCAGGTGCGCGGCAGCACGGCACGCAGTTCCTCCGCGGTGACGCGGCCCATCTTGCGATACTTAACCGATCCGTCCGGATTGATCACCACCGTATAGGGCAGGCCGCCGGCGCTGTTGCCGAAATTGCGGGACAGCTCAGTGCCGGCGAAGCCAGCCACGGCCAGCGGATAGGCAACCGGCACCTTCTTAGTAAACTGCTGGATGTTGGCGGCCGAATCGATACCGATGCCGACAAATTCCACCTGCCGATGCTTGAACTCCTCATGCAGGGCAGTCAGTTCCGGCATTTCCTCTACACAAGGCCCGCACCACGGTGCCCAGAAGTTGACCACCACGGTCTTGCCACGCAGCTTGCCAAGATCGAGTTCCGTGCCAGCCGGGTCGGGCAGCCGCGACTGGAACAAGGATTCCACGGCCTGGTCAGTGACTGGCTTGGGCGAAAACACGAAATGCCCAGCCAGCGCGCCGGCGGCACAGGCAATCACGGCAACGGCGATCCACAACCAGAGGCGGGCGGGCGGGGCGATGGTTTCAGTCATGGAATGGCTGGGGACCAGTAAAGATAAGAAGGAACTTCAGGCGTTGCCGGCGGCGTCAGCGGCGTCGAGTAGGGCTTGCACGGCCTGCACATCGGCTCGCACCGCGCGCCCGGAGGCGTCCGCCCGCATGGCGCCGCGTTCATCGACCGCATCATACAGGGCTATATGGATGCCGACTGGCGCACCCAGTTCCGCGCGGACCTCGCCCGCCAGCAAGCGCGCCTCGCGCCGGTCCGGCCACTGACCCTTCCACAGGAAGCTGAGGGTCTCGACCTCGCCGCGGCCGCCGAAGTGGCGGCTTTCGCTGGTTTCGAAGTCGACCCCGGCATTGATCAGGTGCAGCGCGGCGTCCTTGGCGCTGTCGCAGAAGCACTGCAGATAGATATCGGAGTGTTCCGTGGCGGTACCGTTGAGCACCGCACCGACCAGATAAGGCCTGAACGGCGCCAGGTCCTGCATCGCCATCACCGCCAGCCGGCGCAGCAGCGCCAGCACGCGCGGCTGGCTGTCAGCATGGAACAGCGCCTGGTAGGCGCGCACTTCGGCCTCGACCTGCTCGTTGTCGGGCAGCCATTCGCCCGGCACGCGTTGTTCGCCCAGCACCTGGCGCGCGGCCTTGCGCTTGGCGGTGGCGTAGTCGGCACCGTCTTCGGCGATCATGCGGGCGGCGGCCTGGGCGATTTCCTCGCGCAGGCGGGTGGGGTCTGGGGCGGTACGGCGGTTCATGCCCCATGATACCGGAGGCGTCCGCGCGCGCGCTGCGCGCGCTGCCTCAGTGCAGGGAAGGACGCTGGCGCTCGGGTACAATCGGAGGCTTCCTGCCCGGGCGCCGCCGCACCACAAGGCTCCAACCCAGCCGCCGCGCCGCCGGGCCCGAATCCCCAGCCCTGTGGGCTTTTCAAGTCTTTCCGGGAACCCATGCATATTCATATCCTTGGCATCTGCGGCACCTTCATGGGCGGCCTGGCGGTGCTGGCCAAGCAGGCCGGCCACCGCGTCACCGGCTGCGATGCCAACGTCTACCCGCCCATGAGCACCCAGCTCGAAGCCCAGGGCATCGAACTGATCGAGGGCTTCGACCCCGCCCAGCTGTCGCTGGAGCCGGATCTGTTCGTGATCGGCAACGTGGTCTCGCGCGGCAATCCGCTGATGGAGGCCATCCTCGACCGCAACCTGCCTTATGTGTCGGGTCCGCAATGGCTGGGCGAGCACGTGCTGGCGCGCAAGTGGGTGCTGGCGGTGGCCGGCACGCACGGCAAGACCACCACCACCTCGATGCTGGCCTGGATCCTCGAGGACGCCGGCTACAACCCTGGCTTCCTGGTGGGCGGGGTGCCGCAGAACTTCGGCATCTCGGCGCGGGTGACCGAGTCAGACTTCTTCGTGATCGAGGCCGACGAGTACGACACGGCGTTTTTCGACAAGCGCAGCAAGTTCGTGCACTATCGCCCGCGCACCGCCATCCTGAATAACTTGGAATACGATCACGCCGACATCTTCCCGGATCTGGCCGCGATCGAGACCCAGTTCCACCATCTTGTGCGCACCGTGCCGGGCCAGGGCCGGATCGTCGTCAATGGCGTGGAAGAGAGCCTGGCACGCGTGCTGGAGCGCGGCTGCTGGAGTGAAGTGGAGCAGTTTGGCGTCGGCGACTGGCGCGAGAGCGACGCCGCCGGCAGCGAGACGGCGCCGGACAAGGACGCGTTCGATGTCTGGTTCGGCAACGCCGTTGTCGGCACCGTGGAGTGGGACCTGCAGGGCACCCACAACCGCATGAACGCGCTCGCCGCGATCGCCGCCGCGCGCCATGTCGGCGTGCCGGCCGCGCAGGCGATCGCATCGCTGTCGCGCTTCGCCAACGTCAAGCGCCGCATGGAAGTGCGCGGCGTGGCCGGCGGCGTCACGGTTTATGACGATTTCGCCCACCATCCCACCGCGATCCAGACCACGCTCGACGGGCTGCGCCGCCGCGTCGGCAATGCCCGCATCCTGGCGGTGCTGGAGCCGCGTTCCAACACCATGAAGCTGGGCGTGATGAAGGCGCAGCTGCCGGCCAGCCTGGAGCAGGCCGACCTGGTGTTCGGCTACGGCGCTCCCGCCGGCAAGGACGCGCAGGGCTGGGACCTGGCCGAAGCGCTGGCGCCGC
>JABFVP010000080.1 GCA_013362725.1 Cupriavidus sp. | reverse complement strand
GATCACGTAGATCAGCGCCAGCGTGGCCACGTCGACCGCGCCGCGCGAGCCGAAGAACGGCCACACCAGCCCCACCGCCAGCAGCACCCACACCGCCACGCGCTGCCGCTGCGCGCCCAGGGCCGGCAGCGCCGGCAGGCGCACCGCGCTGCCGGCGCGCGACAGCATCGGCTTGAACAACTGGAACAGGAACACCGCCGCCACGGCCAGCCACACCGGCCGCCAGTGCGGTTCCAGCACCACCTGGTAGCCTTCCAGCTTGAGCTGCAGGCCGAGGATGGGGATGGTCAGGATGGCGGTCATCACCGCCGCCGTGATCGCGTTCTTCAGCGACTGGCCCGGCGTGGCGCCGCGCACGGCGGCCTTTGCCGCCGGCATTGCGGAAACATTGTTGGTCATGGTCTCACCCTCCCCTCAGACCTTTTCGACATCGGGCTTGCCCAGCAGCCCGGTCGGTCGGATCAGCAGCACCAGCACCAGCAGTCTGAAGGCGACCACGTCCTTGTATTCGGCCGGCATGTAGCCCGAGGCGAAGGTTTCCGCCAGGCCCAGCAGCACGCCGCCGAGCATCGCGCCCGGGACGCTGCCGATGCCGCCCAGCACCGCCGCGGTAAAGGCCTTGATGCCCGCAATGAAACCGATGAAGGGATTGAGCTTGCCGATGGTCAGCCCGATCAGCACGCCGCCCACCGCCGCCAGCATCGCGCCCAGCACGAAGGTGAACGAGATCACCTTGTTGGTGTCGATCCCCAGCAGGTTGGCCATGCGCATGTCCTCGGCGCAGGCGCGGCAGGCGCGGCCCATGCGCGAGCGGCCGATGAACAGCGTCAGCGCCACCATCAGCGCCAGCGTCACGCCGACGATCAGCAGGCGCGAGTACGGCACCGTCACGGTGAAGTCGCCGCCCATCTGGAACTCGATGGCGCCCGAGATCAGCACCGGCACCGAGACGTCGCGCGCGCCCTGCCCGATCTGGACATAGTTCTGCAGGAAGATCGACATGCCGATGGCCGAGATCAGCGGCACCAGCCGCGGCCCGCCGCGCAAGGGGCGGTATGCCACCCGCTCGACCGCATAGCCGTAGACGCCGGTGACCATCACCGACACCAGCAAGGCGGCGCCCAGCACCAGCGGCAGGGGGTAGCCGGCCTGGGCGCCGATGGCGGTGAGCGTGACCAGGCCGACATAGGCACCGATCATGTAAATCTCGCCGTGCGCGAAATTGATCATGCCGATGATGCCGTAGACCATTGTGTAGCCGATGGCGATCAGCGCATAGATCGCACCCAGCGTCAGGCCGTTGACCAGCTGCTGGGTGAACTGTGGAAGGAATTCATTCATTGGGGGAAGCCTCGTAGGCGCCGGAACTGGCCTCGGCGGGATGCGCCAAAACCATTCGAACTTGCCAAAGCAAGGTGTTCTCCCTCTCCCCGCATGGGGAGAGGGCCGGGGTGAGGGGTGGTTTAGCTGGGAGCCACATCAAGCAAGGCCAGCGGTTTAAACCCGCCGGCCTCAGCCTTTGACCCGCCCGCCCTCACCCCCTGCCCCTCTCCCGCAAGCGGGAGAGGGGAGCAACCCGTCGGGATGCGAATGCCTCAGTTCGCCGCCGTCTTGCTGGCGTCCTTGTGCCAGGTGTAGACCACGAACTTGAAGGACTTCAGGTCGCCCTTGGGGTCGTACTCGACCTTGCCGATCGGCGTGGTGAAGGCGTTCTTGTGCATGTACGCCGCGACCTTGGTGGGATCGGTGCTCTTGGCGCCGGCGATGGCGTCGCCGATGATCTTGACGGCGGCATAGGCCGGCATCTGGAACGGGCCGTTGGCGTCACGCTTCTTGTCGGCAAAGGCCTTGACCAGGCCGGCGTTGGCCGGATCGGCCGAGAAGTCGGCCGGCAGCGTCACCAGCATGCCTTCCGACGACGGGCCGGCGATCGCGGTCACGTCCTTGTTGCCCACGCCCTCGGGGCCCATGAAGCTGGCCTTCACGCCCTGCTCGCGCGCCTGGCGCAGAAGCAGGCCCATTTCCGGGTGGTAGCCGCCGAAGTAGACGAAGTCCACGCCCTGCGACTTGAGCTTGGTGATCACGGCCGAGTAGTCCGAGTCGCCGGCGTTGATGCCTTCGAACACGGCCACCGGGATCTTGGCGGCTTCCAGGTCCTTCTTCACCGAGCTGGCGATGCCCTGGCCGTACGACTGCTTGTCGTGCAGCACCGCGACCTTCTTCGGCTTGACCTTGCCGATGATGTACTGGGCCGCGGCCGGGCCCTGCTGGTCGTCGCGGCCGATGGTGCGGAAGATGAAGCTGCGCTTCTTGGTCTCGGTCAGCTGCGGCGCGGTGGCAGACGGCGTGACCATCACGATGCCTTCGTTCTCGTAGATGTCCGAGGCCGGGATGGTCGAGCCCGAGCACACGTGGCCGATCACGTACTTGATGTTCTGGCTGACGATCTTGTTGGCCACCGCCACGGCCTGCTTCGGCTCGCAGGCGTCGTCCATCAGCACCACCTCGAACTTGTTGCCACCGGCGCCGCCGGCTGCGTTGATCTGTTCGACGGCGGTCAGCGCACCGGCCTTGACCATGTCGCCATACTGCGCCACCGAGCCGCTCATCGGGCCGGCAATGGCGATCTTCACGGTTTCGGCGTTGGCGGCGGCGCCAAAGGTAGCCAGCATGGCAGCCAGCGAAATGGTGGAAAGACGGGACAGCGTCATCAGGAGCTCCTCGATTTATGTTTGGGTCATCCGGGCAGAAACGGTATGACCTGCGCAATCGAACAACACCCGCGGACGACTGGGATCGGGATTTGCGATAAAGCGCGGCCCGAGACGCGGAAGTCGGGCCTGCAAGGAAGAGACAACGTATGCGGGGCCCGGCAAGTGTCAGTCCCGCTGAGGTATGGGGACCAAGGTTCGGAAAGACAACGTTTGATGCGTTCTCTATTGCGCAAGCGATTCGCCTGCCCCGCTTGCCGCACCGCACGCCGGAAGGGTGGCCCGGCTGCCGTCGGCAAAGCAGCCCGCATTATAGGGTCAAATTTCCTGCCGCACGCGACTATCGCACAATTTATGCGGAACGGTTTTGGGAAAACGCGACACAATCGTCCACGAATTGCGCCCCGGACCATTCAAGGTGCAATTTCCTGCCCTTTCTGGCGCCGCAGTGCACAACCGCGCCCGGCCCACAAAGACAAACGCCCCGGCGGGGCCGGGGCGTCTGGAATTGCTGCGCTGCGCAGCGGCGGACCAGCTTAGCGCTTGGCCACGTCCGGCACGTCGCGGGTGGCGGCGCCGACGAACAGCTGGCGCGGGCGGCCGATCTTGTATTCCGGATCGGTGATCATCTCTTCCCACTGCGAGATCCAGCCCGGGGTGCGGGCCAGCGCGAAGATGCAGGTGAACAGCGAGGTCGGGATGCCCAGCGCGCGCTGCACGATGCCCGAGTAGAAGTCGACGTTCGGGTACAGCTTGCGGCTGACGAAGTACTCGTCTTCCAGCGCGATCTTTTCCAGCTCCATGGCCAGCTTGAACAGCGGGTCGTTGTGCAGGCCCAGCTCGTTCAGCACTTCATGGCAGGTTTCGCGCATCAGCTTGGCGCGCGGATCGTAGTTCTTGTACACGCGATGGCCGAAGCCCATCAGGCGCACGCCCGAGTTCTTGTCCTTCACCTGCTTGATGAACTCGGGGATGTTGTCGACGCTGCCGATCTCTTCCAGCATCTTCAGCGCGGCTT
>JABFVP010000594.1 GCA_013362725.1 Cupriavidus sp. | reverse complement strand
CGCAGAGGTGGCGGCCAAGCCGGCGCAAGCTGCCGCATCGACTCCTGTGGCCAAGCCTGTGCCGCCGGTGATGGCGCAGCCCCAGCCGGTGCCCGAACCGTCGTTCCTCGATGGCCTGCTGGCCAACCCCATGCTGCTGCCGGGCGGCGGCCTGGTGGTGGCGCTGCTGGGCGTGTACGCGATCTATCGCCGCCGCCAGAAGCAGAAGGAGAGCGAGGCCACCGGCTTCGGCGACAGCATCCTGTCGCAGGAAAGCACCGTCATGGCCGGCGCCAACTCGCTGTTCGGCACCGCCGGCGGACAGAGCGTCGACACCTCGCAGCACAGCGTGTTCGGCGCCGATTTCCGCATCGGCAACAACACCCCGGAAGCCAACGAGGTCGACCCGATCGCCGAGGCCGAGGTCTATATCGCCTACGGGCGCGATGTGCAGGCAGAAGAAATCCTGCGCGAAGCCCTGGAGAAACACCCGGAGCAGCAGCCGGTACGGCTCAAGCTCCTGGAGATTTACAGCAACAGACAGGATGTGGAAGGGTTCCGCGTGATGGCAGAGGAAATGTTCGCCCAGACCGGCGGACACGGAGCGGAATGGCTGAAGGCCGCGGAAATGGGGCGCGCGCTGGAGCCCGGCAACGCGCTGTACATGGTGGTGACGCCGGAGGCCGCGGGCCCCGATACGGCATCGCCGGCAACCGACCAGTGGCGCACGCAGGATCCGTCGCAGAATCCTGCCTCGATCGCGCGGCTGGAGCCGTCGCTGGGCGACCTGTCGCTGCCGCTGGATGCCTTCCCGGCACCGGCCGCCGGCGACCCCATCGTCGCGCCGGCCTCGGCGGCGATGGTGTTCGGCGCCGAGACGCCGCAGCAGGACGAAGCGGTGCGCCTCGACATGGGCCTGCCGGGCGCCGATCCGCTCGCCGATCCGCTCGCCGATGACGACGTGCCGACGCTCGACACACCGACCCGCGGCCGCCCGTTGGAGTTCGACATGTCCGGGCTGTCGCTGGACCTGGGCAGCGCGCCGCAAGGCAATGCCGCGGCTGCCGCCGCGCTCGACGAGGCGTCGGTGCCGCTTCCCGCCACCACCATGCTGCGCGAAGGCAAGCTGGCCGAGCCGATCGACCTGTCGCGCGTGGCGCCCGATACTGCCGGCGGGCTGAGCGTGTCGCCGAGCACGCTGTCGACCGACGGCATGGACGGCGGGCGCGACATGCAGATCAAGCTGGACCTGGCGCGCGCCTATATCGAGATCGGCGACAAGGAAGGGGCGCGCGAGCTGCTGCAGGAAGTGGTCGAGCAGTCGCAGGACCCGCTGCAGGCCGAGGCTCGTTCGCTGCTGCTGGAAGTGGCCTGAGCTATCATTGACGGTCCGCCGCGGTACGCACTGCCGTGGCATGAAGCGATGCGCCGGAAGCGTCCCTTCCGGCGCATTTGCTTTGCCGGCGCGCATAGCACGCGTGCCGCCATGCCTTTTCCCCCTGACATGAACCGCATCGCCCTTGGCCTGCACTACGACGGCGCCGCCTTTTCCGGGTGGCAGTCGCAGCCGCATCGCAATACCGTCCAGGACCACCTCGAAGACGCCATCGAACGCTTTGCCGGCGTGCGCCTGCCGACCACGGTGGCGGGGCGCACCGATACCGGCGTGCACGCGCTGGGCCAGGTGATCCACCTGGATACCGAGCTGGCGCGCGAACCCTTTTCCTGGGTGCGCGGCGTCAACGCCTTCCTGCCCCCGTCGATCGCGCTGCAGTGGGCGCTGCCGGTCGATGATGGCTTCCATGCCCGCTTCCTGGCCTATGAGCGCATGTACTACTACGCGCTCTACACCGGTCCGCACCGCGTGCCGCTGGTGCAAGGCCGCGCCGGCTACCAGATGCTGCCGCCAGGACAACGGCTCGACGTGGACGCCATGCGCGAGGCCGCGGCGCACCTGATCGGCGAGCACGATTTTTCCGCGTTCCGCGCCGCCGAATGCCAGGCGAAGTCGCCGGTCAAGACCATGTACGACGTCACCATCCGCGATGACGGCAACTGGGTGTTCCTGCGCTTTCGCGCCAGCGCCTTCCTGCACCACATGGTGCGCAACCTGATGGGCTGCCTGGTGGCGGTGGGCCGCGGGCGCTACCCGCCGCAGTGGCTGGCGCAGGTGCTGGCCGGGCGCGACCGCAAGCTGGCGGCGCCGACCTTCATGCCGGATGGCCTCTATCTGGTCGGGGTCAAGTATCCTGATGCTTACCCGATCCCCGCGGCCGACCCGTCCGCGAGCCTGTTCCATGGAGTGTTCGATGACGCAGCCTGAGGGCAGTACGGCGCACCTGCCGCAGCGCACCCGCATCAAGATTTGCGGCCTGACCCGCGAGGACGACGTGCGCGCCGCGGTCGATGCCGGCGCGGACGCGATCGGGCTGGTGTTCTATCCGAAGAGCCCGCGCTACGTCGACGTGGCGCAAGCCGCGGCGCTGGCCGAAGCCGCCGGGCCATTCGTCACGGTGACCGGCCTGTTCGTCAACGCCGATCTCGAAGACATCGCCCACGTCGCCGAGCGGGTGCCGCTGACGCTGCTGCAGCTGCACGGCGACGAAACCCCGCAATTCTGCACCCAGGCCGCCCAGCGCTGCGCGTTGCCGTTCCTGCGCGCCGCCCGTGTCCGTGCGGGGCTCGATTTGGTAGAATTCGCCGATCAATACCGTGATGCCGCTGCCTTGCTGCTCGATGCCTTCGTCGAAGGCTATGGCGGTGGCGGCCACGTCTTCGACTGGACCCTGATTCCTCCGGCATGGCTTCCGCCCAATCCCCCGGTTATGGCAACCGGCAACCCGAACGCAAGCGGCGCTCCTCGCATCGTTTTGAGTGGTGGGTTGAACGCGCAAAACGTCGCTGGCGCGATTGAACGCGTGCGCCCCTACGCCGTCGATGTCAGCAGCGGGGTAGAGGCCGCCAAGGGCGTGAAGGACCACGCCCGCATTGCCGAGTTCGTGCGCGCTGTCCGCAGCGCCGAGGCCGGATGAGCCGGAGCGAAGATCGATCCCTTGCCCGCCTCCGTGTCCCGCCGCTTCCAGGCGGCCGTCGCGCACCCAGTCAACCACGCGCCCTTGCCGGCTGAGGCAAGGCCGCTGTTCCAAAGAGCCTAGACATGTACGACCTGCCCGATTCCCGTGGCCATTTCGGCCCCTATGGTGGCACCTTCGTGTCCGAAACGCTGGTGCACGCGCTCGATGAGCTGCGCGACGCCTATGCGCACTACCAGCAGGATCCCGAGTTCGACGCCGAATTCCGCCGCGAGCTGAAGCACTTCGTCGGCCGCCCGTCGCCGATCTACCACGCGCAGCGCTGGAGCGAGACGCTCGGCGGCGCGCAGATCTACTTCAAGCGCGAGGACCTGAACCACACCGGCGCGCACAAGATCAACAACGTCATCGGCCAGGCGCTGCTGGCCAGGCGCATGGGCAAGCCGCGCGTGATCGCCGAGACCGGGGCCGGGCAGCACGGCGTGGCCACCGCCACCATCGCCGCGCGCTTCGGCATGGAGTGCGTGGTCTACATGGGGGCCGAGGACGTCAAGCGCCAGGCCGCCAACGTCTATCGCATGAAGCTGCTGGGCGCGACCGTGGTGCCGGTGGAAAGCGGCTCGCGCACGCTCAAGGACGCGCTCAACGAAGCCATGCGCGACTGGGTCACCAACGTCGAGAACACCTTCTACATCATCGGCACCGTGGCCGGCCCGCATCCGTAC
>JABFVP010000514.1 GCA_013362725.1 Cupriavidus sp. | reverse complement strand
GTCGATGCACATGGTCATGTGGATCATGTCGGACCGCACCATCCCGCGCTCGCTGCGCATGATCGAAGGTTTCGGCGTACACAGCTTCCGCCTGCTCGACAAGCAGGGCCGCTCCACCTTCGTCAAGTTCCACTGGCGCCCCAAGCTGGGGCTGCAGTCCACGGTGTGGGACGAGGCCGTCAAGATCGCCGGCGCCGATCCGGATTTCCACCGCCGCGACATGTTCAATGCGATCCAGTCCGGCAACTTCCCGGAATGGGAGCTGGGCGTGCAGCTGTTCACCGAAGACGATGCCGCGAAGTTCCCGTTCGACCATCTCGATGCCACCAAGATCATCCCGGAAGAGACCGTGCCGCTGAAGATCATCGGCCGCATGGTGCTGGACCGCTGGCCCGACAATTTCTTCGCCGAGACCGAGCAGGTAGCGTTCTGCCCCGCCAACATCGTCCGTGGCATCGATTTCTCCAACGATCCGCTGCTGCTGGGCCGGTTGTTCTCGTACCTCGACACGCAACTGCTGCGCCTCGGCGGCCCCAACTTCAACCAGATTCCGGTGAACGCGCCCAAGTGCCCGTTCGCCAACCACCAGCGCGACGGCCATATGCAGATGCAGCGGCCCCAGGGACGCGTCGCCTATGAGCCCAACTCGCTGTCCGACGACTCGCCGCGCGAGGCGCCCGACCTGGGCTTGCGCCACGCGCTGGTGCCCGAACAGGGCGACAAGGGCCGCATCCGCGCCGAGACCTTTGCCGACCACTACAGCCAGGCGCGGCTGTTCTACCGCAGCCAGACCCGCACCGAGCAGGCGCATATCGCGTCGGCACTGGTGTTCGAGCTGTCGAAGGTCGAGCACGTGCATGTGCGCGAGCGCATGGTGGCCCATCTGCTCAATATCGATCCGGACCTGGGCCGGCGCGTGGCCGACGGCCTGGCACTGGACCAGCTGCCCGAGCCACTGCCAACCGCCGCGCCGGTGCGGGACCTGCCGCCGTCGCCGGCGCTGCAGATCATCGGCAAGATGAAAGACACGCTGCAGGGGCGCGAGATCGGCATCCTGGTCGCCGACGGCTCCGACGGCGCCACCGTCGAGGCGATCCGGCAGGCGGCCAGCGCCGCCGGCGCCACGGTGAAGATCGTCGCGCCCAAAGTGGGCGGCGCGGTGCTGGCCGATGGTTCGAAGCTGCCCGCCGATGGCCAGTTGGCCGGGACCCCTTCGGTGATGTTCGATGCGGTCGCCGTCATCCTCGGTGTCGATGCCGCCACCATGCTGGTACAGGAGAGCGCGGCGCTGGACTTCATCTGCTTTGCCTATGCGCATCTGAAGGCGATCGCGGTCGATGCCGGCGGCGAGGTACTGCTTACGCACGCTAACCTGAAGCCGGACAACGGCATCGTCCGGGCCAGCGACCCGGCGCGGTTCATCGCCGCGGCCAGGACCCGGCAATGGGATCGCGAGCCGCAGGTGCGGATGCTCGCCTGACGCCTCGTGCAGCGGCGGCAGGGGGACCGTTACAGGTACGCTCCTTGCACGCGCCCCCACGGCGCCGGCCCGCTGCCGCGCTGTGGCGGCGCGTCGGCGCTTCCTAGTTGAAGCGCAAGATAAGGAGTGCAAGATGACCACGCGTAACCAGGAGCAAGGCAAGTCCGGGGATGCCGGCGGCATGCCCAACCCGATCGAACTGCAGCGTGCGCTCAAGGGCGTGGATTACCCGGCCACCCGCGAGCAACTGGTGGACAAGGCACGCGAGGCGGGCGCCGACGAAGCCATCACCCGCGCGCTCGAGGCGATCGATGACCGCGAGTATGAAGACCCCGCCCAGGTGTCCGAGGCGGTGGCGCGCCGGCACTGAGGCGCTGCATTTCTTTCGCGGCAGCGTTGTAAAGCGTGAAGGGAGGATGTCGATACCGGCACATGCCTGGGATCAAGACCGTCGGGTCAATGCTCGCCTCAAGGCTGCGTCCCGGGACGCCCTGCCTTGTGCACACAACGGCAGCCTGTGAATACGCAGGGCAGGTTAGAATCCCTTCTCCCTGTTCCTGCGTAGCTGCTGTCCATGTCCGAAGAAAAGAAGAGCCTGTCCGAAACCATCCGCGCCGCGATCGAGCAGGAGATTCTTTCCGGAAAACTTCCCAGCGGCACCCAACTGGAAGAGCAGCAGTTGCTTGCGCGTTTCGGCGTGTCGCGCACCCCGGTGCGCGAGGCGTTGATCCAGCTGGAGTCGGCCGGCCTGGTGGACCTGGTGCCGCGCCAGGGCGCGATCGTTGCTTCGATCACGCTGCGCGAGTACGTCGCGATGAACGAGATCCTGGTTCAGCTCGAGGCGCTTGCGGCCCGGCTGGCGGCGCGGCGCATCTCCGCGGCGCAGCGCACGGCGCTGCAGCACGCGTTCGATGCATGCCGCGCGGCGGCGGAGGGTGGCGATTCCGATCGCTACCGCGAAGCCAACGATGCCTTCCATAACGTCATCTACGCGGCCTGCTGCAACGACATCCTGTCGCGGCAGATCCGCACCATGCGCGCGCGCATGCGCGGCATGCGCGACCTGCGCTTCGAGAAGCCGGCCCGCATCCTGGCCTCCCTGGACGAGCATGAGGCGGTGATGGGCGCGATCTTGCGCGGCAACGAGGACGATGCCGCGGCGGCCATGGTGTGCCATATCGCCACCGGTGGCGACGTCTATGCGGACATGATCGCGGCCATGCCCGACGACGAAGCCGGCGGCCGGCGCGGCCGCCGCTAGTCCCGGCGCTCCGCGCGCACGGCTCAGTCCAGCTTGACGCCGGCCTGCTCGATGCGCGTCACCGCCGCCTTGCCGTCGGCTGCCGCCCATCTGCCGAACTCCGCGGGCGACGCCGAAGTCGACACCTCGCTGCCGTTGCCGGCCAGCTTGGCGCGCAATTGCGGGTCGGCCATGACCCTGGTCGCGGCGGCGAAGAGCTTGTCGCGGATGCCGTCGGGCAGACCGGCAGGGCCGAACAGACCGAACCAGAATGTAAAGTCAAAGCCCGGCAGGCCCATCTCCGCCAGCGCGGGCAGGCCCGGCGCCACCGCCGACGGCTTGGGCGTGGTCACGCCGATCATCTTCACCACGCCTTGCGTGCCCAGCGGCAGCACCGACGCCGCGGTGCCGAACGACAATTCCAACTCGCCCGCGGCCACGGCCTGCAGCGCCGGCGCCCCGCCCTTGTAGGGAACATGGGTCATCGTGGCCCCCGTGGCCTTTTCAAACTGCAGCGCGGCGATATGCGGCGAGCCGCCGATGCCGGACGACGAGTAGTTGAACTTGCCCGGCTGCGCGCGTGCCTTGGCCACCAGCGTCTTGACGTCGCCGACGTTCAGGTTCTTGTTGACAGCCAGGATCAGCGGCGACACCGTCAGCCGCGTCACCGGGGTGAAGTCGGTCGCCTTGTAGCGGGCCTTGTACAACTGCTGGTCGATGCCGTACAGCGAGGCCGTGGCCAGTCCCAGCGTGTAGCCGTCCGGCGCGGCCTGCGCCAGCGCCGCGGAGGCGAGCGTGCTGCCGGCGCCGGGCTTGTTGTCCACCACTACGGTCTGGCCCAGTTCCCTGGACAGCGCTTCGCCGAACACGCGGGCGACGAAGTCGGCGGCGCCGGCCGGCGTGTAGCCCACCAGCAGCCGGATCGGCCGGGCCGGATATTCCTGCGCGCCGGCGATGCCCGGCAAGGCCGCCAGGGTGGCGAGGGCCGCGCCGATGGCAACGCGCCCGAGAGCATGGTTCATGGTTGTCTCCTTCTTGTAGTCGCTCCCGCAGTGGTGTCGGGCGGGCCTCAGGACGCCACGCTGGCTTCGCGCAAGGCGGCGATGCCGGCGTCGTCATAGCCCAGCCCGCGCAGGATCTCGTCGGTGTGCTCGCCCGGATCGGGCGCGGCGCGGGCAAAGCGTTCCGGGTGCGGCGCGGCCGACAGGTTGATCGGCGAGCGCAACAGCGCAAGCGGTCCCAGTACAGGGTGTTCGGCGCGGCGAGTCATGCGCAGGTGGCGCACTTGGGCATCCTCAAAGGCCTGGCCGATATCCAGCACCGGACCGCACGGCACGCCGGCCGCATTCAGGCGCGACGTCAGTTCGGCGGCGCTGAACGCGGCGGTGCACTGGCTGATGGCGGCGTCCAGGCGCTGGCGCTCCGCGGCGCGGCCCGTGGCCGTCTGGAAGGCCGGATCGTCCAGCAGCCAGCCGGCCTCGACGGTGCGGCAGAAGTTGGCCCACATGCGGTCGGTGCTGGCGGCGATATTGACTACGCCGTCGCGGCAGCGGTAGGTGCCCATCGGCACCAGCGTCGGGTGCGCGTTGCCTTGCTGGCTCGGCACTTCGCCGTCCACCGTGTAGCGGGTGGCCTGGAAATCCAGCTTGTTCAGCATGCCCTCGATCAGCGAGGTATGCACCCATTGCCCGCGGCCGGTGCGCGCGCGGTGCAGCAGCGCCAGCAGGATGCCCTGGCCCAGGAACATGCCAGCTGTGGTGTCGGAAATGGCGATGCCGACCCGTAGCGGCCCCTGGCCCGGCTCGCCGGTGACCGAACTCAGTCCGGACATGCCCTGCACGATCTGGTCGAGGCCCGGGCGCTCGCAGTAAGGCCCGTCCTGGCCAAAGCCCGAGATGCTGGCCAGGATCACGCGCGGATTGATCGCGCTCAGGCGCTCGTAGGTCAGTCCCAGCCGCTCCTTCACTACCGAGCGGAAGTTCTCTACCACCACGTCGGCGCGCCGCACCAGTCGCGCCAGCACTTCGGCTCCCTGCGGCGTCTTCAGGTCCAGGCACAGGCTGCGCTTGTTGCGATGCAGGTTCTGTTCGTCCGAACCGCGTCGCCGCCCGGTCACCGAGCCGCGGTCTTGCGGCGGCGGCGGCTCGACGCGGATCACGTCGGCGCCCCAGTCCGACAGCAGGCGCACGGCGGCGGGACCGGCGCGGGCGATGGACAGGTCCAGCACGGTAAGGCCCGACAGCGGCAAGTCGGCGCACGCGGCGCCGGAAGCGCCGGAGTCGATGCCGGGTGGGGAAGAGGTCATGGCAATCCCTGGCAAGTGAATGGGCTTGAGTATACAAATACTTGATATAAAAATACGTATACGGACTTTCCATGATGCGGAGGATCGCGGGATCACGTAGGCTGTCTGGGTGTTCCTGGCCTCGGCTGCGAGCAAAACCGCCAACATTGCTCACTGGATCGCTTGGGGTCCGTAGTAATTGACGCCCACACCAGAGCGCACGGCACTGACGCTGGTCGTGGCAATCTTCAGGATTCGTATGCTGACAGATGCTATCTGTATTAACAGGACCGGAGGCCCGGACGTGCTGGAGCCGTGCCGGGTAGAGGTTCCGCCGCCGGCCCAGGGCGAGATCCGGCTGCGCCAGTCAGCCATCGGCTTGAACTTCGCTGACATCTACCAGCGCAAAGGCGCGCATGGCCCTCACGCCGCGGCGCCGTTCCCGGTCACGCTGGGCTCGGTCGGCGCCGGCGAGGTCATGGCGATCGGTCCCGGCGTGGATGGCTTCGAGGTGGGCCAGCGAGTGGCCTGCATGCATCCGGGGGCGTACCAGGTGATTCGTAACGTGCCGGCGGGCCGGCTCGTGCCCTTGCCCGATGCGATCTCCGCGGAGGTGGCCGGCGCCACGCTGCTGCGCGGCCTGACCGCCGAATACCTGCTGCGCCGGCTCTATGCCGTGCAGCCGGGCGACGTGGTGCTGGTGCATGCAGCCGCCGGGGGCATGGGCGTGCTGCTGTCGCAATGGGCGCGCGCGCTGGGCGCGACCGTGATCGGCACCGTGGGCAGCGAGGCCAAGCGGGCGGTGGCGCTGGCACATGGTTGCCACCACGTCATCAACTACCGTGAAGATCATTTCCCCGAAGCCGTGCTGGCACTGACCTGCGGCGAGGGCGTTGCCGTGGTCTACGACGCCGTCGGCAAGGAGGTATTCGTGCCGTCGCTGCAATGCCTGCGGCCGTGCGGCATGGCCATCAACTACGGCACCGCGTCGGGCGACGTCGAGGCCTTCGACCTGCAACTGCTGCACGCGCGGTCGCTGATCGTGTCGCGGCCCACCTTGCGCACCTATATTGCCAGCCCCCAGGCGCTGGCCGGTGCCGCCGCCACCTTGTTCGCAGCGGTTGCAGCCGGGCAGTTGCGACTGGAGGTCACGCGCCGGTATCCGCTGTCCGCCGCGCGCGAAGCGCACCGTGACCTGGAGACCCGTGCCACCACGGGCTCTGCCGTGCTGATCCCCTGAGCCAGGCGAACACACGATAAAACTGTTCAGTTGCCCTTGATCCCCACTGGAGTATTGCCCATGCAGACTGATGGTTCCATGCCTTCGCTCGACATCGCCGCTCATGTCGCCACGATTACCTTGCGCCGGCCCGAGGTGGCCAACCGCCTCGGGCCCGATGACCTGGCCGAACTGCAGCGGCATGTCGAGGCCGTCAATGCCAGCGACGTGCGGGTGGTGCGGCTGCGGGGCAGCGGCAAGTACTTCTGCAGCGGCTTCGATATCGGCCGGCTCGCGGCCGGGCAGCGCGGCGCCGGCTTCGAAACCCTGGTCAATGCGCTGGAGGACTGCCGCGCGGTAACCATTGCCGAGATCCACGGCGGCGTCTACGGCGGCGGCACCGACCTCGCGCTCGCGTGCGATTTCCGGCTGGGGACCGCGGCGGTCGACATGTTCATGCCCGCGGCGCGGCTAGGGTTGCATTTCTACCAGCGCGGCATGGAGCGCTATATCAGCCGGCTGGGGCTGAACCACGCCAAGCGCCTGTTCCTGACCGCCGAGCGCATCGATGCCGGGGAGATGTTCCGCTGTGGCTTCCTGACCGAATTGCTGCCCGTCGAGCGCTTGCGCGAGCGCGCTGAACAACTTAGCGGCACCGTGGCCGGACTGGCGCCATTGGCGGTGCAAGGCATGAAGCGGCACCTGAACGCCATCAGCCGCGGCACGCTGGATGCCGCGGCGCTGGCCGCCGACATCGGCGCGGCCAATGCCTCGCAGGATATCCGCGAAGGCGCGCTGGCCTGGCAGGAAAAACGCAAGCCACGATTTACGGGAACCTGATGGCGTCTACCCGCGCCGCTGCATGACCCACGCCACCGCGCGCGCCAGGAACGGCGAGGTATCGCCTTCGCGATAGCTCATGATCACCGGCGACACGAAGCCGGGCGCATCGATCGGGCAGTAGCGCACATCGTCGCGGTGCAGGCGCTGGATCGACGCCGGCACCAGCGTGATGCCGACGCCGGCGGCAACCAGCCCCAGCGCGGTCTGCAGCTCGTTGGCTTCCTGCGCCACGCGCAGCTGCAGCCCTTGCGCTCGGAACAGCGACAGCAGGTGGTCGGCGTAGCTGGGGCGCGGCCTGGCCGGATAGAGGATGAACGGCTGCGCTGCCAGCCCCTGCGGGGTCAGTGTCTTGCTGCGCGGTGCCGGCAGGCGTGCGGGCAGCGCGGCCACCAGCGGTTCGGCCATGACCACCTGCTGGCGGATGGCGGGATCGTTCAGCGCGATGCGTCCAAACCCCAGGTCGATGCGCCCGGCCTTGAGCGCCTCGATCTGCTCGACTGTGATCATTTCGGCCAGGCCGACCTCCACCTGCTGGCTGTTGCGATCCGTGTCGCGATCCGTGGTGCGGTCCGATCCGCGCAATTCGCGGATCAGATCCGGCAGCACGCCATACAGTACCGACGGCACGAAGCCGATGCCGAACCAGCGCTTCTCCCCGCGCCCGATGCGGCGCGTGCCCTCGACCGCTTCTTCCAGGCGCTGCGTCAGCTGGGTGGTCTGATCGAGCAGGAAGCGGCCCGCTTCGGTCAGGCGCAATCCGCGTCCGATGCGGTCGAACAGCGCCACGCCGATCTCTTGTTCCAGTTGCCGGATCTGGCGCGACAGCGGCGGCTGTGCCATATGCAGCCGCTCGGCGGCGCGGGTCACGTTCAGTTCCTGCGCCACGACCTGGAAATAACGCAGGTGACGGAGTTCCATGGGCGTCCTTTGCCATACCTGCAAGGTATCGATCGAGACATCATCGGTCTTGGACACCGCTAAAGTCAAGCCGCATACTTGGCCGCAACTTCAAATCGCATCGATAAGGTATGACCGCGACTATCACTTCGGTGGAAGCCATCCTGGTTGACCTGCCCACCATCCGGGCGCACCAGCTGGCCATGGCAACGATGCAGCAGCAGACGCTGGTGATCGTGCGGCTGCGCTGCAGCGACGGCGTGGAGGGCCTCGGCGAGGCCACCACCATCGGCGGGCTGTCTTATGGCGACGAAAGCCCCGAAGGCATCAAGCTGACCATCGACACCTACCTGGCCCCGGCGCTGGCCGGCCAGGACGCCACCAACGTGCATGCCGCCATGGCGCGCCTGGGCAAGGTCGCACGCGGCAACCGCTTTGCCAAGTCCGCGCTCGAAACCGCCTTGCTGGACGCGCAGGGCAAGCGCCTGGGCGTGCCGCTGGCCACGCTGCTGGGCGGCGCGGTGCGCGCGACGCTGCCGGTGCTGTGGACCCTCGCCAGCGGCGACACCGCGCGCGACATTGCCGAGGCCGAGCAATTGCTGGCCGAACGCCGGCACGACACCTTCAAGCTGAAGATCGGGCGGCGCAGCGTGCGCGACGATGTCGCGCACGTGGCCGCGATCAAGCGCGCGCTGGGCGACCGGGCGCGCGTCACCGTCGACGTCAACCAGGCCTGGAACGAAGCCGACGCCGCCACCGGCATCGCCATGCTGGAAGCCGCGGGCATCGACCTGGTCGAGCAGCCCACTCCGCGCGAGCAGCGCATGGCGCTGGCGCGGCTGGCCGCGCGCTTCGTGGTGCCGATCATGGCCGATGAAGCGGTGTGCGGACCGGAGGATGCGATGGAACTGGCCCGCATCGGCGGCGCCGACGTGTTTGCACTGAAGATCGCCAAGGCCGGCGGCATCTTCGGCATGCTGCGCACCGCGGCGGTCGGTGATGCGGCCGGCGTCGCGCTGTATGGCGGCACCATGCTCGAGGGCAGTGTCGGCACCATCGCCGCGGCGCACGGTTTCTGCACCCTGCCGCAACTGGCCTGGGGCACCGAGCTGTTCGGTCCGCTCCTGCTCAAGGACGACATCGTGCAGCAGCGCCCCGAATACCGTGACTTCAGCCTGCACCTGCCCGCCGGGCCGGGCCTGGCCCTGGTGCTGGATGAAGACAAGCTGGCGCATTACCGCCGCCGCTGAGCCGGCGAGGCATTCCAGCGTCCGGCACGTTGCGTGCCGGCGCATCAAGCGAGAGGGGAGACCATGAAGACCTTATTCCAGCGGCTGGCAAGCTCCGGCCGCGCCGGGGCACTGGCCCTGGCGGCGAGCCTGTCGTTCGCCGCGCCGGCCGCGCATGCGGCCTATCCCGATCACCCGATCCGCTGGATCGTGCCGTTCCCTGCAGGCGGCGCCATGGACAACATTGCCCGCACGCTTGGCGAAGAGATGTCGCGCACGCTCGGCCAGGCCGTCGTCGTCGAAAACCGTCCGGGCGCCGGCGGCAACATCGGTGCCGAACTGGTGGCGCGTGCCCCCGCCGATGGCTACACGCTGATCATCGTCGCCAACGGCATGGCCGTGAACCCCGCGCTGTACAGCCGCCTGAACTACGATCCGGTCAGGGACTTCGCCCCGGTGTCGCTACTGGCGGTGGTGCCTAACGTGCTGGTCGCCAACAAGGCGCGGCGCAAGGAAAGCACGGTCAAGGACGTGGTGGCGCATGCCAGGGCAGCACCCGGCAAGTACACCTATGCCTCCGCCGGCAACGGCACCTCGATCCACCTGGCGGGCGAACTGTTCACGTCGATGGCCGGCGTCGACATGCTCCACGTCCCTTACAAGGGCAGCGGTCCGGCCATGACCGACCTGCTGGGCGGGCAGGTCGACTACATGTTCGACAGCATCACTTCGGCCCGGCCGCATATCGAGTCGGGCAAGCTGACGGCCATCGCGGTCACTACGAGCAAGCGCTCCAGCGCGCTGCCCAATGTGCCGACGGTGGCCGAAGCCGGCCTGCCCGGTTATGAGCTGTCACCCTGGTTCGCCGCCTTCGTGCCAGCGAAGACGCCGCAGACGGCCATCGACACGCTCAACCGCGCCATGCTCGAGGCGCTGCGCAAGCCCGCGGTGCAGCAGCGGCTGGCGCTGATCGGCGCGGAGCCGATCGGCAGCTCGCCTGCCGGGTTGCGCGAGCACCTGGCAAAGGAAACCGACCAGTGGGGCGCCTTGATCCGGCAGCGGGGAATCCGGGCGGATTGAGGGTGGGAACAAGCGCAGCCCGCTGCTGTTTGCTCCCCTCCCTCGCTTCCTTCGCCTCCCGCTTTCCCATTTGATCCTTATCGCCGCGCGGCGCGATGCGCCAACCGTCGGGACGCGGGAGTGTGAGTTGCGGCGCCACCTTTGCGCTCCTTCGCGCCAATTGCACCCCCCACTCTCGTGGGGAACAGTTCCCCCCATCCTTACCGTTAGCCCCCGCAACAAAGAGCACGGATGCTGGCCAGGGCCCTGCGCCCTGGCGGTGCCGCATACCGTGCCGACCGGCAGGAACGGGCGCGCAGTGGCATGCCGCAATCGGCATGCAACAGGGTTAGAGCCATAACAACGGAAGCGCATACGTCTTCTTGGACGGTAAGGGGAGTGATCATGAGTGTTTTCAGGAGTCTGTCTATCCGCACGCGGCTGCTGGCCGGGTTCGGCACGCTGGCGGGCGTGGTGCTGGTGGTGTCGGCGTATTCGCTGCATGCGCTTGGCGATGCGACGGCGGGTTTCAATGACTACCTGAACGGGTTGAATGCCCGGGCCGAAATGGCGGCGCAGGTGCGCAACGCGGTCGATCGGCGTGCCATCGCGGCGCGCAACCTGGTGCTGGTGACGGACGCCGCCGAGCTGGAGCGCGAGAAGGCCGACGCCCTGCGCGCGCATGAAGACGTGCAGACCCGGCTGGCGCGGCTCAGCGACATGGTGCGCCAGCCCGGCGTCAGCGATGAGGCGCGCAAGCTGGTGGAGGCGGTTGCAAAGGTCGAGGCGCAGTATGGCCCGGTTGCCACCGGCATTGTCGGGCTGGCGGTCGAGCGCAGGATCGAGGAAGCCATCGGCCGGATCGACAAGCAAGGCCGTCCTTTGCTGGCGGCGCTGATCAAGTCGACCGATGCCTACGCCGAGTTCACCAGGAGCCGCCAGCAGGAAATGGAGCGCAGGCTCGAGGCGGACTACGAGCGCCAGCGCAACCTGCTGGTGCTGATCTCGCTGGTGTCCGCAGTCATTGCGCTGGCCGGCGGCGTGCTGGTCACGCGTGCCATCACGCGACCGATCCAGCGAGCCGTGGAGGTGGCCGGCACCGTTGCCGGCGGCGACCTGGGCGCGCGCATCGAAGTGGACCGCCATGACGAGACCGGGCGGTTGCTGGCGGCATTGCGCGACATGAACGAGCGCCTGACCGGCACCGTCACCCGCGTGCGCGCCAGCAGCGGCAATATCGCCATCAGCACCAGCGAGATCGCCCGCGGCAATGCCGACCTGAGCAGCCGCACCGAGGAGCAGGCGGCCTCGCTGGAGCAGACCGCGGCCAGCATGGAGGAGCTGACCGAGACCGTGCGCCAGAACACCGAGAACGCGCGCCAGGCCAGCGAACTCGCGCGCAGCGCCGCCGACGTGGCGCAACGCGGCAGCACCACGGTGCAGCGCGTGGTCGGCACGATGCAGGACATCAGCGCCAGCTCGAGCAAGATCGCGGAGATCACCGGCATCATCGAGGGCATTGCGTTCCAGACCAATATCCTGGCGCTGAACGCCGCGGTGGAAGCGGCGCGTGCCGGCGAGCAGGGCCGCGGCTTTGCCGTGGTGGCGAGCGAGGTGCGCGGGCTGGCCCAGCGCTCCTCCAGCGCGGCCAAGGAGATCAAGGACCTGATCGAGGCCTCGGGACGGCAGGTGCAGGATGGTTCGTCGCTGGCCAGCGAGGCCGGCCAGACCATGGCCGAGGTGACCCAGGCAGTGGCGCGCGTGACCGGCATTGTCGAGGAGATCGCGACGGCGTCGGCCGAGCAGACCCGCGGCATCGAGCAGGTCAACCAGGCCATCGTGCAGATCGACCAGGTCACGCAGCAGAACGCGTCGCTGGTGAGCGAGGCGGCCAATGCCTCGCGCGCGCTGGAAGAGCAGGGCCGCGAACTAAGCGAGGTGGTGGCGTTCTTCCGCCTGCCTGGTGAGGGTGGTGGACGTGTCGGGGCGCCCGGTTTGGCACAGCGTGCGGTGGTTGCGATGGCAACGGCGTAGCGCCGTCGTACTCCCCTCCTCCGGGAGAGGGGAGCAAGCCGGGGAGCAAACCGGCGGATGCATCGGCGGCGCGGGGCGGGTAGACTTGCCTGTCCCACTTCCCTTCCATCGCCACCGCCATGACCGCCCTGCCGATCTCCTTCGACGACGTTGCCGCCGCGCACGAACGCATCCGCGCGGCCGCGCACCGCACCCCGGTGCTGACCTCCGCCACCGCCGACGCGGCCACCGGGGCGCAGCTGTACTTCAAGTGCGAGAACTTCCAGCGCATCGGCGCCTTCAAGTTCCGCGGCGCCTACAACGCCATTGCCCAGTTCACGCCGCAGCAGAAGGCGGGCGGCGTGCTGGCGTTCTCTTCCGGCAACCACGCGCAGGCGATCGCGCTGTCGGCGCGCCTGCTGGGCGTGCAGGCGGTGATCGTGATGCCGCAGGACGCTCCCGCGATCAAGATCGAGGCCACGCGCGGCTATGGCGCCGAGGTGGTGCTGTACGACCGCTATCGCGACGACCGCGAGGCCCTGGGCCGGCGCATCGCCGGCGAGCGCGGCATGACCCTGATCCCGCCCTACGACCACCCGCACGTGATGGCCGGGCAGGGCACGGCGGCCAAGGAACTGTTCGAGGAGACCGGCCCGCTGGACATGCTGGTGGTGTGCCTGGGCGGCGGCGGGCTGCTGTCGGGCTGCGCGGTTGCGGCGCAGGCGATGTCGCCAGGCTGCGCGGTGTACGGCGTCGAGCCGGAGGCTGGCAACGACGGCCAGCGCAGCCTGCGCAGCGGCGAGATCGTCCGCATCGAGACCCCGCGCACCATTGCCGACGGCGCGCAGACGCCGTACCTGGGCAACCACACCTTCGCCGTGATCCGCGAGCTGGTGACGGACATCGCCACGGTGTCGGACGCCGAACTGGTCGAGACCAT
>JABFVP010000265.1 GCA_013362725.1 Cupriavidus sp. | reverse complement strand
CGGGCATTGGCGCGGGCACTGGCTTGGCGGCCACCGCCACCGATGCGGTGCCCGACGCCACCGGCGCCGCGGTGCGGCGCTCGGCGTCGCGTTCGCAGCCCGCCAGCGCCAATACGACGGCACAGCCAGCCAGCGTCAGCTTCACGGCCCGACGCCGAGCAGTGTGGTGCAATGGCAAGCGTTTCCCAGGCATTGGTCTCTATGCGGGGCAAAGGAAAATCGTAGGCGCAAAGATTCGCCAGGTTGGACTTTGGCAGCTTTCCGTCCGCGGCTTGGTACGCCAGCACATATTTCTGGTGCATTGGCTGGCGCGCCTGCACTCCATGTCTGTATTGTTATCGGTAATCGCCCCAATCGACGTTCCGGCGCGCTTGCATAATGCGTTGCCTGTTCCGGCACGCTGCTTGCTTTTTGCCACAAAACGACATAGGTTTCCTCATGCATATCGGTTGAGCCATTGGTTCGCCGGCTGCATCAGGGGTCGAGAAACCGGCTGGCAAAGCGCAGGAACATAATGCGTGAACATAACGCGGGACTAAAACCCGGTACCAAAACGCGCGCACGGCACGGTTTCGATAAATCGAACTGGGAGGAATCGATTTGTCGTGGTGGCGTCGGCATTCCTGCCAACGCCGCCCCGGTGTTTTCGTCGGCGGGCTTGCAGTCGGCTCGCCAGCCCGAGTATGACCGGCTCCCCTGAGCCCCCCGCGATGATCCAACTGCCCCCGCGCGTGCAAAGCATGACGATCCGCATGAGAACGGTCGCCTTGTCGGCGGCATTCATGCTGCTGGTGTTTCTGCTGGTGACCTGGATGGTCTCGTACCAGATGGTCAGCCATTCCCGCCAGGACCGCAAACAGGTCCAGGCCGTCTACGTGGCCAGCAAGGAGAAGGAGCTGCGCCACTATGTCGATCTGGGCCACGCGACACTGGTTCGCATCGCTCAGGGCAGCGGCGAGGAAGCCGCGCTGCAGCAACAGGTGCTAGGCGCGCTCTCGCGCATGCATTTTGGCAATGACGGCTATTTCTTTGTCTACGATCGCCTCGGCAACGTGCTGCTGAACCCCGGCAGCATGGGCATCGACGGCGTCGATTTCTGCGACCCGGCCGATACCGGCAGCGACCAGGCCAGGATGCTGATCAAACAGGCGCAAGCCGGCGGCGGCATTGTCCGCTACAACTGGATCAAGCCGTCGTCCCGTACCGAGGCCCCCAAGATGTCGTATGTGAGGACCGCCGACAAATGGGGCTGGGTCATCGGCGCCGGCCTCTACATGGACGATATCGAGCGCGAACTGGCCGCGTTCGATGCCAACGCCGCCCGCACGCTGCGCGATACGCAGATCCGGCTGACCGCTTTCGCGATCGGCTCGGTCATGCTGATCAGCCTGGCCGGCCTGGCCTGGAACCTGCGCAATTCGCGCATCTCCGGCGAGAAGCTGCGGCGCCTGGCGCGGCGCGTGGTGAGTTCGCAGGAAGAGGAACGCGCCCGCGTCGCGCGCGAACTGCATGACGGCGTGGTGCAGGTGCTGGTGTCGTCCAAGTACCTGCTCGAGACCGCGCAGGTGCATCTGGAACAGGACCGCGGCAGGGCCCCGGACAAGGAGCCCCCGCCATCGCGCAGCCATGCGCCGCAGGCACTGCTGGCGCAGGGCCTGGGCCGCCTGCAGGAAGCGCTGGTCGAGATCCGGCGCGTCTCGCACGGGCTGCATCCGGCGTTGCTGAGCGACCTGGGGCTGGCGGCGGCGCTGCGCATGCTGGTCGAGCAGCTGCACCCGCCACGCGCCGTCGAGGTGCGCTTCATCGAGCAGGGCACCGTTCCCACGCTGTCGCAGGCCCAGCGCACCGCGCTGTTCCGGGTCGCGCAGGAGGCCTTGAACAACGCCCTCACGCACGCGCAGGCAGGCCGGGTCCAGGTCACGCTGGCCGGTACCGGCCATCATGTGGCGTTGACGATCGAGGACAACGGTCATGGCTTCGACCTGAACAAGGTGCGCGCCGACGGCAAAGGCGGCATCGGCCTGCGCAATATGCGCGAGCGCATCGAAAGCCTGGAAGGCAGCGTCTTCGCCGTGCACACCGGCCCGGGCGGCACGCGCGTCGAGGCCCGCCTGCGCCTGCCGGGGCCAGCGCCCGCAACCCAGACCAGGATCAGGACCGCAACCAGGCCCGGACGGCAACTGGGCCATCAGTCCCCCGCCAGGAGGCCTGCCGCATGACCCCCAACCTTCGTGTGCTGCTGGTTGATGACCATCCGTTTGTGCTGGACGGCGTCCGCCTGCGCCTGGAGGCCACCGGGGAGATGACGGTGGTGGGCCAGGCGGCGAGCGTGGAGGAGGCCATCGTCCTGGCCGGTCAGCACGTCCCGGACCTGGTGGTGTCGGACATCCACATGCCCGACGCCAACGGCCTGCAGCTTGCCACGCGCTTTGCCGAACGCTTTCCGTCGGTGCGCGTGATCGCGCTGTCGATGCACAAGGACCCGGAATACGTGCGGCGCGCCTTTGCGCTGGGCGTCGCCGCCTACGTCCTCAAGGAAGCGCCCGCGCAGGAGCTGGTGACCGCGATCCGCACGGTCGCGGCCGGCGGCACCTACCTCAACGCCGAACTGCAGGCCTTTGTGCAGGCCGACGAGCCACCACCGTCGTCGCGCCGCGCGCTCACGCCGAAGGAAGCCACGGTGCTGAAGCTGCTGGCCGAGGGCCGCTCCAACAAGGAGATCGCCGAGCGGCTCGGCACGTCGGTTCGCACCGTCGAAACGCACCGGCTGCACCTGCGCCGCAAGCTGCAGGTTGGCGGCCGCGCCGAGCTGGTGAAGTACGCGGTCCACTTCTCCGACCTGCACGCGATCCAGCTCGCCGACGCGGCACTGGCCGCGGACTGCTGATTGCCCCTGACCCGTGCGCTGTGTCCATGCCTGGTGCGCTTGCACTGCGGCAGGGCGATGCTGCGCACCAGCGTTGGATGCGGCGCGCGCTCTCTGTATTACTGCGTAGGGGAAAGTCGTGCTGCTGTCCCAGCCGTTGTTTGCGTAGACTTTTTTCCAGAACAGGCGCAAGGCGTGCAGGCCCGCTGACGGGCCGATGCGCCGATCGTGGGACACAACGGGAGAGCACCATGGACGAGTTGAAGCAAACGCAGAGACCGGCGGTCACGACGCAACTGCAGCCGGAGGACCTGGCGAGGTGGACGCCCAAGCGGCGCGATTTCCTGCGCATGCTGGCCTACGGCGCCGGCTCGCTGGCGCTGGGGCCGCTGGTCAGCGCCTGCTCGGACGACGCCGCGGCGGCATCGTCGGACCTGCGCTCGCAGCTGGCGCAGGACGAAGCCTTCTGGAGCGAAGTGCAGGGCATGTTCGTGCTCAAGCCCGAGAAGGTCTACATGAACATCGGCACCGGCGGCTCGATGCCCAAGGTGGTGCTCGATGTCTTCGGCCAGGAAAACCTGGCCAAGGCCGCCGATTCATCGAGCGGCTACGGCAACCTGGCCGACCTGCGCGCAGCCGTGGCGAAGGGCTTCGGCGTCGACGGCGACGAAGTGGCATTCTCCGGCAATACCTCGTCGGGCATGTGCCATGCGATCCTTGGCATCAAGTGGGAACCGGGCGATGTAGTGGTCACCACCAACCACGAACACGGCGGCGGCCTGACCCCGCTCAGTATCGCGGTGGACCGCTACGGCATCGAGGTCTCGACCATCGCGCTGCCGGTCGGCAACAACCAGACCGCAAGCACCTATGTCCAGCTGTTCGACGAGCGGATCCGCGCGCTCAAGGGGCAGGGCAAGCGCGTGCGCGCGATGATGTGGTCGTCGCCCACCTACAAGACCGGCACCATGCTGCCGATCGCCGACCTGATGCAGGTGGTGAAGACCCATGGCCTGATCAGCATCGTCGACGGTGCCCACCTGCCTGGCATGATGGCGTACGACTACGGCGCGCTCGGCATGGACTTCATGTCCGGCGCCGGCCACAAGTGGCAGTGCGGACCGGGTTCCACCGGCATCCTGGTGATCCGCAACAAGATGCGCCCGTCCAATCCGCTGCCGCTGCCGGAGTGGTACCCGATCCATACCAGCTCCTACGTCAGGCAGGCGCGCGGCACCTACGACATCGCCGCCACGGTGACGTCCTGCGGCAGCCTGCACGTGCCGATGTTCCGGGCACTGGCGCGCGCCTGCGAGATGTGGGACACCATCGGCCGGAAGAAGATCGAGACCTACGACCTGACGCTGTCGTCGTACCTGAAGGAAAAGATCGTCGAGCGCTGGGGCGTCGAATCGCTGTACTCGCCCAAGGACGATCCAAAGCTGCTGTCCGCGCTGACCTGCTTCAACCCGTTCCGCAATCGCGACGATGTCATGAACCAGCAAAAGACCACGCTGTTCGTGAACCGCATGCTGAGCGACTTTGCGCCGGGTTTCGTGATCCGTTCAGTGAATTTCGACGTTATCGGCGCGCCGGCCCAGCACTACGGCGTCCGCATTTCGACGCACCTGTGGCACGACGCCAACGACATCGACCGGCTGGTGGAATCGATGTGGACGCTGTCCGGCGCCATGGCGTAAACGGTCCCGATTCAACACGACAAGAGCCAAGCCCATGAAACCATCCATTGCCCTGATTGCCGCGGCCCTTTGCGGCCTGGCCTCGCTGTCGGCCTGCGCCCAGCACGGCGGCACGCTGCGCGCGGTCGCCTCGACCGACGCCCCCAAGGCCATCGGCCCATACTCGCAGGCGGTCCGCGCCGGCAACGTGCTGTATCTTGCCGGCCAGATCCCGATCCACCCGAAGACCGGCGAATTGCTCAAGGACGCCCCCATCGAGGCCCAGACCCGGCTGGTGCTCGACAACCTGAAGGCGGTACTCGCGGCCGACGGCTTGACCAGGGCCGACGTCGTCTCCACCACCGTCTACATGAAGGACCTGAACGACTTCGGCAAGATGAACGAGGTCTACGGCAGCTACTTCACCGGCGTCGCGCCGGCACGGGCAACGGTGCAGGTCGCGCGTTTGCCGCGCGACGTTGCCGTGGAGATCGGGGCGATCGCGGTCAAGCCCTGACGGCGTTGGGGAGGGAAGGGGGCAGCCCATAGCTTGTGATGCGGTTTGTCGTCTTTCAACTCCCGCTTGTGTACTCCCTCTCCCGCAAGCGGGAGAGGGTAGCAAACCGCTGCTGCGTGATCATCTTCGACCACCGCCCCGACCCTTCACAAAAACTGAACACGCCTTAACCGCCACCATCTTTCGTCTCCCTCGGGCACTGCTTACAGTCGAGCCCACAAGGAGATTCCCCCATGAAAGATGTGCTGGTGATCGGCGGCGGCAATGCCGCGCTGTGCGCCGCGTTGATGGCGCGCGAGGCGGGTGCCTCGGTGCTGTTGCTGGAGGGCTCGCCGCGGGAATGGCGCGGCGGCAACTCGCAGCACACCCGCAACCTGCGCTGCATGCATGATGCGCCGCAGGACGTGCTGGTCGACGCCTATCCCGAAGAGGAATACTGGCAGGACCTGCTGAAGGTGACCGGTGGCATCACCAACGAGCGGCTGGCGCGCATGACGATCCGTGCATCGTCGCGCTGCCGGGGCTGGATGCGCCGGCACGGCGTGCATTTCCAGCCGCCGCTGTCGGGCGCGCTGCATGTGGCGCGCACCAATGCCTTCTTCATGGGCGGCGGCAAGGCGCTGGTCAACGCCTATTTCCGCAGTGCCGGGGCACTTGGTGTCGAGGTCCGCTACGACACCCAGGTGGTTGCCATCGAGCGCGACGGCGACCGTTTCGTCGCGGCCGTGACCGCCGCGGGCGAACGCATCGAGGCCAGGACCTGCGTGCTGGCCGCCGGCGGCTTCGAATCGAACCGGGATTGGCTGCGCGAAGCCTGGGGCCGGAACGAACGCGGCGAGTGGCCGTCGGACAACTTCCTGATCCGGGGCACGCGCTTCAACCAGGGCGTGCTGCTGCGCCATATGCTCGACGCAGGCGCCGATGCGATCGGCGATCCGACCCAGGCGCATATGGTGGCGATCGACGCGCGCGCTCCGCTCTATGACGGCGGCATCTGCACGCGCATCGATTGTGTTTCGCTCGGCGTGGTCGTCAATCGCGACGGCGAACGCTTCTACGACGAGGGCGAGGACTTCTGGCCCAAGCGCTACGCCATCTGGGGACGGCTGGTCGCACAACAGCCGGGCCAGATCGGCTACTCGATCATCGACCAGAAGGCCATCGGCCGCTTCATGCCGCCAGTGTTCCCGGGCACCAGCGCCAATACGCTGGGCGAGCTGGCGCGCAAGCTCGGCGTGCCCGAAGGCAGCTTCGTGCGGACCGTCGAAGCCTTCAACGCCGCCTGCCGGCCCGGCAGCTTCGACCACACGGTGCTGGACGACTGCGCCACCGCGGGCATCGCGCCGGCCAAGACGCACTGGGCGCGGCCGCTCGACACGCCACCCTACATCGGCTACGCGCTGCGTCCCGGGGTGACCTTCACTTACCTGGGGCTCAAGGTCAACGAGAGCGCTCAGGTCCACTTTGAGGGCAGGCCCAGCCCGAACCTGTTCGTCGCCGGCGAGATGATGGCCGGCAACGTGCTGGGCAAGGGCTATACCGCCGGCGTCGGCATGGCGATCGGCACGGCCTTCGGCCGCATTGCCGGCGTGGGCGCGGCGCGTGCCTGCGGCTTCGAACATCCCGATTTCCATATGGAGCAGTCCAATGCCATCCCTAGCTGAGCTGGTCGATCAGGCTCGTGCCGACGCGCAAGGCGTGGGCGGGGCGGAGCGACGCGTGATCCCGATCCATCCCGTGTTGCCGCTGACGGCTGCCGAAGGCGAAGTCGCGCGCATCCTGCAGATCTGCAATGCCTGCCGCTATTGCGAAGGCTTCTGTGCGGTGTTTCCCGCCATGACGCGGCGGCTCGAGTTTGGCCGCGCCGACGTGCACTATCTGGCCAACCTGTGCCACAACTGCGGGGCCTGCCTGCATGCCTGCCAGTACGCGCCGCCGCACGAGTTCGCCGTCAACATCCCGGTGGCGATGGCGGAAGTCCGTGGCCAGACTTACCGGGACTATGCCTGGCCACCAGTGCTGGGCAAGCTGTACCGGCGCAATGGCCTGACCGTTTCGCTGGCGCTGGCGCTCGCGCTGACCCTGTTCCTGCTGCTGGCCGTGGCGCTCAACGGTACGTTGTGGGGCGGTCCTGCCAGCGGCAACTTCTACGCGCTGTTCCCGCACAACCTGCTGGTGTCGATGTTTGCGCCGGTGTTCGGCTTCGTCGTGCTGGCGCTGGCGATGGGCGTGCGCAGCTTCTGGCGCGAAGTCACCCCGGCCACCAGCGGTGCGCCAGTTAGCGCACCGGCGGCGACAGAAGCGGGGGCCGCCGTGCTGCGGCTGAAATACCTCGATGGCGGCCACGGTGCCGGCTGCAACAATGCCGACGACGCCTTCACGCTGTCGCGCCGGCGTTTCCATCACCTGACGTTCTATGGCTTCGTGCTGTGCTTTGCCGCCACCGCCGTGGCGACGATCTATCACTATGCGCTCGGCTGGCACGCGCCATACGAGTTGCCGAGCCTGCCCAAGGTGCTAGGCGCCCTCGGCGGCGCCAGTCTCGCGATCGGCACCGCGGGGCTCGGCTGGCTCAACCGGCAACGTCACCGCCTGCACCTGGCGCAAGGCCAGCGGCCCATGGACCTGGGCTTCATCGCCTTGCTGTTCCTGACCGCCACCAGCGGGCTGGCGTTGTGGCTGGGCCGCGCCACGCCGGCAATGGCGATCCTCTTGTGCCTGCACCTGGGCGCGGTGATGGCGCTGTTCGCCACCATGCCCTACGGCAAGTTTGCCCACGGTGTGTTCCGCAGTGCCGCGCTGCTGCGCCATGCGGTCGAGAAACGCCGGCCTAACCCGGTCGGACTCGGCGCGGACTGACCGGCCCAGGGCCGGCCAATCCCAACGCCTTTCCCGAACAACCCTTTACAGAACGACTATACGGAGACCGATTCGATGGACCGTCGACTGATGCTGCGCGCAACCATGCTGGCCGCGCTCTGTTCTTCCCTTTCATCGGGCCTTGCTCAAGCCCAACCCATCGCCGGCGGCAAGCCGGTCACGCTGGTGGTGGGCTTTGCCGCCGGCGGCGCCGCCGATGCCGCTGCGCGGCTGATTGCCAAGAAACTGGCGGACAACCTCGGTCAGCCGGTCGTCGTCGACAACCGTGGCGGTGCCGGCGGCAATATTGCTCACCAACTGGTGGCGCGCGGCCCGGCGGACGGCAGCATGCTGCTGTTCGGCTCGATCGGCCCGCTGACCATCGCGCCGCATCTGATGAAGCTGCCCTACGATCCGTTCAAGGATCTGGCCCCGGTCTCGGGCGGCGTCAACTTTCCCAATATGCTGGTGGTGCACAAGGGCGCCGGGGTGAACAACCTGGCCGAGCTGGTCGCGCTGGCGAAGAAGAAGCCCGGGACCGTGGACTACGCGTCGACCGGTGCCGGCTCCGCCTCGCATCTTGCCGGCGAACTGTTCAACCAGCGTGCCGGCATCGAGATGGTCCATATTCCCTACAAGGGCGGCGCGCCGGCACTGCAGGATCTGCTTGGCCAGCGTGTGACGTCGTACTTCGCGGCACCGCCGACCGCAATGCCACAGGTAGAGGCCGGCAAACTGGTGCCGCTCGCCACCACCGGGCCGGTGCGGCCGGCGTACCTGCCGAACGTGCCTACCGTGGCGGAATCCGGCTACCCCGGTTTCGAGGCGCTGAACTGGTATGCCTTCGTGGCGCCGGGCAAGACGCCGGCGCCGGTCCTCGATCGCTGGAACCAGGAGATTGTCAAGGTGCTGAACGACGCCGGCGTGAAGGATGCCCTGAACAAGCATGGCCTGACGCCGCAGCCGACCACGCGCCCGGAACTGCTGGCGTTCATGAAGAAGGAGAGCGCCAAGTGGAGCGCGATCGTCAGGGAGCGGAAGATCACCGTCGATTGAGTCAGATGATCAGTCCGGGCCGCAGCGCCGCCGCCGTCCGGGCCTCAATCCTTGTGCAGCGTGGCGCCGAACCACGCGCCGTCGCGCACCAGGCGGCGCGCGGTATCGGCCAGCACGACCCGCGCCGCCAGGGCCGCCGGCGACAGCTCATCATCGGAAAGGCTGGCGAGCAGGTTGTGCCGCCCGACCTGGGCGTCGTCCACCAGCGAGCGGACCAGCGTCGGGTCATTGAGCCGCGCGGTCGCGGCGCCCGGCTGGATGGTGGCGCCGAAGCCCGCGCGCACCGCATCCATCAGCAGCGACAGGCCGTCTATTTCGGCCACCACGTTCGGCGTCACGCGCACCCGCGCAAAGGCCGCGTCGAGCAGGGCGCGCAGGCCGTGGGTAGCGCTCGGCAGGATCAGCGGCAGCTTCCCCAGCTGCGCAAGCCGGGCGCGCTGACCCTTCGGCAGGCCTGGCAAGCCTGAAGCCCCAAGCACATAGAGCTTTTCGTCGAGCAGCGGCGTCACGCTCCAGCGGCGCGCGGTCTCGGTGCGGAACACGATGGCCAGGTCCAGCCGCCGCGCATTGAGCATCTCGGTCAGATGCCCGGACAGCGCCTCGACCACGTGAACGCGCACGTCGGGATAGCGCGCGGCCATGGCATGCAGCAGCGGCACGCCCAGCACCGCGGCGGTGGTTGAAGCCAGGCCGATGCTGACATGGCCGGACAGCCGCGCCTGCTGCGCAGCCCGCACCGCGTCGTCGGCGTGGCGCAGCGTCAGCTGGGCCTGGCGCAGGAAGGCAAGCCCGGCATCGGTCGGGACCACGCCGGTGGACTGGCGCTGCAACAGACGCGTCGACAGTTCGCGCTCGAGCCTGCTGATTTGCTGGCTGAGCGCCGAGGTCGCGAGATCCAGTTCGAGCGCTGCCTTGCCGAAGCTGCCGAGTTCGCAGACTTTGCTGAAGTAGCGGAGTTGACGCAGTTCCATGGAGTATTCGGTGGCATCGCACTATGCGAGCGCCGCGGCGACGGACCATTGGCTGGCCATCGTTGCGTGCGGCATGCCGCCGAATGGTAGCACCTGGCAGGATGGCTGCGAGGATGGGAGCAGGGAACGGAACTGTCCGGGCGCGTTTTGAAGTAGGGTACCGGCCCGCCCGGGATCCCAGCGGGCATTTCTGCTTCAGTTGTAGCCCAGTACCGCGATCGTTGCGACGTCCGGCCGGTCGTTCGAGTTGTCCGTCAGCACTTCCGTGGGGGTCTTTTGCTTGCCGGTCCGGATCAGCCGATGCGAGCCAGGCTGCGGCGCCTGGCGGACAGCCCGAAGCAAATTTGCAAGAGACGGGTCAATACTCGTGATGGCGTTCATGGGTTTCTCGGTGGTATGCACTTCAGGTTGATGACGGTTCAGGCTTGGCCTGCGTGGACAGCGCCATCGTGGGCTTTCTGTTTCCGGCTGCGCTTGATGACGCCGAACACCATCAGCACCACCGGCAGGATCAACAGGCCTTCTGCCAGTTCGGGATCCACCGGCAGCTTGACGACATGCAACGCCTTCAATCCCGCTGCCGCGATGGACAACACGTAGTACGAGATCGCGGCGACCGACAGCCCCTCGACTGCATGCTGCAGATGCAACTGGTTGCGCGCGGTGCGCTCCAGCCCGGCCAGCAGCCTGGTGACATCCCGCTCCTGCGCCAGGTTGACGCGGGTGCGTAGCAGGTCGACCGCCCGCGCGACCCGTGCCGCGATCTGTTCGTGGCGCGACCAGACGCTGCGGCAGGTCTCCATGGCGGGACCGAAACGCCGCTCCATGAATTCAGCGATGGTGGGCATGCCTTCGATACGCTGTTCCCGCAATTCGTGGATGCGCGCCAGCACGAGGCGCTCATAGGCCCGCGATGCGCTGAAGCGCCCGCTGTGCCCGGACAGCGATTCCACGCGCACGGCCAGTTCGGTAAGACGGTCCAGCAGTTCGGCATCGTCGTCGCCGGCGCGGCGTGCGTCCATGGCCCGCATCAGTTCCTGCAGCGATGCGTGGATGTCGTCGAGCTCCCGCCCCAGGGTGCGCGCGACCGGCAACGCCAGCAACGCCATCATGCGATAGGTCTCGATCTCGTAGAGCCGTTGCAGCAGCCTGCCGCCCTGTTCCTCGCGGAAGTCCTCATCGATCGCCAGCATGCGGATGTGGCCGTCGGCGCGCACCTGCCAGTCGCAATAGACCCTGCCGCCGCCCAGCACGTCGCTGCCGACCAGAACCGGCCCGTCGAGCCAGTCGCGCAGGTTCGCGCTGACGGCGGCGGCCGCCGGTCCCGACAGCAATTCCATCCGCACCGCATGGAAGCGCTTGCCGGCCAGCAGGCTCAGCCAGTCGGCCGGAACACCGTCGATGGCGAGGTCGTTGAAGTAATCGGTGTCGTCGCGCGGACTGACGAAGGTGAAGGTGGAGAACTCGGTGTGGCGCTCCCACTTCAGATGCCAGCCGAACCGGGATTGCACGGCGTAGTGCGTGACCCCGTCCGCGGGCAGCGCCATGCCGGTCTGTTCGCACAAGGTGCGAACGAGAGATTCATGGATCGCCGCATCCCCGTCCGAGTAGACGGCGTAGTGGGTCAGTGACACGCTGCCGCTGAGCCGGAGAAAAGGGCGGGCATGCAGTTCGGCGACGAGGGACGCGCGTAGCGGGTGGTCGACCAGTAGCGAAGCGGCGTTGTTGTCCATGCTGGCGTGGGTGTTTGTTGTTGCCGAATATCGCACGCCGTTTTCAACAAGAAAAACGCATAATATTGATTGTTACGTTCAGTTTTCCTGATAGCCATGAAGATGCTCGACCACGATGTGCTGGCTACGGTGATCGCCGTCGCCGAGACCGGCAATATGACGCGGGCCGCGGAGGCAGTGAACCGTTCGCAATCCGCGGTCAGCATGCAAATCAAGGCACTCGAGGAAGCATTGGGCCGCCCGCTGTTCGTGCGGCGGCCGCGCAGCATTGTGCTGACGCACGAGGGTGAAGTGCTGCTGGGCTTCGCCCGCCGCATGCTGGCGCTGCGTGACGAAGCCTGGGCGGCGGTGGTGCGGCCGGAGGTGACGGGCAAGGTGGCGATTGGCGTGCCAGACGATTATGCGTCGTCGCTGCTGCCATCGGTGCTGAAGAAATTCTCGACCACGTACCCGAAGGTGGAAATCCAGGTGGTGGGCCTGCCCAGCAGCGCGCTCGCGCCACTGGTCAAGGATGGCACCGTCGACCTGGTCTGCGGCACGCGCGTGAAGGGCTTGTCCGGCGACTTCATCCGCCATGAGCCGATGGCATGGGCCGCCATGGCCAACGGGCCGCAAGTGTGGGAGGACCGGCCGCTGCCCATCGCCGTGTTCATGCCGGGCAGCGTGGCGCGCGAGAACGCGATACGCAGCCTCGACCGCGCGCGGATCGCGCATCGGACCTCGTACGAGAGCCCGAGCCTGCTGGGCCTGCTCAGCATGGTCGAGGCCGGCCTGGCCGTGGCCGCGCTGGCCCGCTGCGCGATCCCGCCGCAACTGACCGTCCTCGGCCAGTCCCATGGCCTGCCTGACCTGCCGCCGCTCGAGCTGATCCTCGCGCGCAGCGCGAAGTCGAAGCGGCCGCCCTGCGATTTCCTGGCCGAGCAGATCATGACGGACCTGTGGGCGGGGGCGGTGCAGGCTTAGCGCAGCCGTCTGAAATTAAGGCACCGCTTAAGTACGTTGCCTGGCCCGTCTGCGCGGGCCTTCTCCGTACATGGCCAACCCCCGCGGGATAGTCCATACTGCATTGCGTGCGTTCCGGCTCAACCGTAAATCCAAGGAGCTAGCCATGAAGCTAACCTGCATCGCTGCCCTGGCTTGCATACTTGCCGGATGCGCCATGAACCAGGCATCGCCGGGCAATCCACAGGCCTCTCGCATGGAGTCTTGCAAGCAGACGACAGAGCAGGAAATCGCCGCGCTGTTTGACCGATGGAACCGGTCACTGCAGACAGGCGATCCCAACCAGGTAGTGGCAAACTATGCGGAACGGTCGGTCCTGCTTCCGACGGTCTCCAACAAGCCGCGCCTGACTCCTGCCGAGAAGCTCGACTATTTCAAGGAATTTCTGCAAAGCGGCCCTTCCGGCAAGATCGAGTTCCGCAACATCGAGCTCGGCTGCAATTATGCTGTCGATGCCGGCATCTATACCTTCACGTTCGCACGAACGGGAGCCGTCGTGAAGGCTCGGTATACCTACACCTATCG
>JABFVP010000196.1 GCA_013362725.1 Cupriavidus sp. | reverse complement strand
GGCCAAGCGGGCGGGCGATCCAGCCTTCCACGACGCCAAGATCGCGACGGCGCATTTCTTTGCCGAGCACATCCTGTCGCAGGCATCGGCCTTGCGCGATGCCGTGGTCAGCGGCGGGGCGCCGGTCAATGCGTTGAGCGCAGAGCAGTTCTGATCGTTGCGCGCGGATAGAAAAAGGGCGACCCGCAAGGGCCGCCCTTTTTGTTTGGGAGAAAACCGGCTTATATCAGGCGGCTGCCGGACGCGGCGCCAGGTGGTGGCGTGCCGGCTTCAGGTAGCGGCCGACCGACAGGTCGTCGGCACGGATCGCCGGCGACTTGCCCGAGACCAGGTCCGACAGCAGCTGGCCCGAGCCGCACGCCATGGTCCAGCCTAGCGTGCCGTGGCCGGTGTTCAGCCACAGGCCGCGCACCTGGGTCGGGCCGACGATGGGCGTGCCGTCCGGAGTCATTGGGCGCAGGCCGGTCCAGAAGCTGGCCTGGCTGACATCGCCGGCGCCCGGGAACAGGTCGGTCACCACATGCTCGAGCGTGCGGCGCTTGGCCGGATCCAGGCTGCGGTCATAGCCGACGATCTGCGCCATGCCGCCGACACGGATGCGGTCGTCGAAGCGGGTCAGCGCCACCTTGTAGGTCTCGTCAAGCACCGTCGAGACCGGCGCGCGCGAGGCATCGCTGAGCGGCACGGTGATCGAGAAGCCCTTGAGCGGATACACCGGCAGGCTGGACATGCCGCGCAGGAAGGATTTGACCAGCTGCGTCGACCAGCTGCCGAGCGCCACCACCACCCGGTCGGCCGCCATCGGCTCGCCGTCGACCACGGCGCCGGTGACCGCATCGCCCTGGCTCATCAGGCCGTCGATCGACCGGTTGTAAAGGAAGCGGACGCCGAGCGTGCCGGCCATGTTGGCCAGGCGCTGCGTAAACAACGCGCAGTCGCCGGTTTCGTCGTTGGGAAGGCGCAGGCCGCCGGCCAGCTTGTGGCGGACGGCGGCCAGCGCCGGTTCGCTCGCGGCGAGTTCTTCGCGCGAAAGCAACTGGTAGGGAACTCCGGCCTGTTCCAGTACCGCGATGTCCTTGGCCGCGCCGTGCAGCTGCTCGTCGGTGCGGAACACCTGCAGCGTGCCTTGCTGGCGGCCTTCGTAGGCGATGCCGGTTTCCGCGCGCAGCGCGCGGATGCAGTCGCGGCTGTACTCGGCCAGCCGCACCATGCGCTCCTTGTTGACGGCATAGCGTGCGGCGCTGCAGTTCAGCAGCATCTGCCACATCCATTGCAGCTGGAACAGCGTGCCATCCGGGCGGATGCTGAGCGGCGCATGTTCCTGGAACATCCACTTGATCGCCTTCAGCGGCACGCCGGGCGCCGCCCACGGCGACGCGTAGCCGGGCGAGATCTGGCCCGCATTGGCAAAGCTGGTGCCGAGCGCGGGGCCGGCCTCGCGGTCGACCACGGTCACTTCGTGACCGGCCTTGGCCAGGTACCACGCACTGGTGACGCCAATCACGCCACTGCCAAGTACGAGAACGCGCATTTCGGGGGCTCCAACTGCGATGACTACGGTATAGAGGATTTGTCTCTATACTATTGAATGCAATCCAGTCATAGTTACCGAATTTCTCAGGAAAACAGGAAAAACTCATGAGAACGAGTCGCCAGCCCCAGCGCACGCTCGACCGGCTCGACCGCAAGATCCTGACCGCGCTGCAGAGCGACGGCAGGATGTCGATGAAAGACCTGGCCGAGGCGGTCGGGCTGACCATCACGCCGTGCATCGAGCGCGTCAAGCGCCTGGAGCGCGATGGTGTCATCATGGGCTACTACGCACGGCTTAACCCGGCACTGCTGGGCAGCGCGCTGCTGGTATTCGTCGAGATCTCGCTGGGCAACAAGTCGGGCAATATGTTCGAGCAGTTCCGCCGCGAGGTGCTGCGGATTCCGGAAGTGCTGGAATGCCACCTGGTGTCGGGCGATTTCGACTACCTGATCAAGGCGCGCATCCGCGAGATCGGCGAATACCGCCGGCTGCTGGGCGACATCCTGCTGCAGCTGCCGGGCGCGGCGCAGTCGAAGAGCTATGTGGTGATGGAAGAGATCAAGGAGACACTGGCCATCTCGGTAGAGGAGAAGAGCCAGCCCGCGTAACGAAGGCCAGCATGGAGCGCCCCCCGCCAAAACCCAAATCCCCCGCAAGGCCACTCGCCGGTTTGACGCGGCGCGAGGCCGATGCCGACGCGCAGGCGCCGCAGGAAGGCGTGCGCCCGCCCGTGGCGCGCAAGGGCCGCGGCGCCGTCAGCAACCTGCAGGGACGTTTCGAGCGCGACCAGCGCGAGGCGTTCGACGATGGCTGGGGCCCGGGGCCTGAAGACACCGCTGCGGCGCCCGAGGCCATCGCAGGCGCGGATGACGCGCCGCTGCCGCCGCTGCGAACCGAAGTCCATCTGGAGCGCGCCCGTTCCGTGCTGACGCGCAATGCCTCGCCGGATGTCCCGTTCGACGTTTCGCTCAATCCCTACCGCGGCTGCGAGCACGGTTGCATCTATTGCTTCGCCCGGCCGACGCATGCCTACCTGGACCTGTCGCCGGGGCTGGACTTCGAAACCCAGCTCTATGCCAAGACCAATGCCGCCGAGCGCCTGCGCGAAACGCTGGCGCGGCCGTCGTACCGCTGCGAGACCATCGCGCTGGGCGTCAACACCGACGCCTACCAGCCGATCGAGCGTGAACAGCGCATTACGCGCAGCCTGCTGGAAGTGCTGCATGAATGCGACCACCCGGTAGCGCTGATCACCAAGTCTTCACTGATCGAGCGCGATATCGACCTGCTCGCGCCGATGGCGGCCAAGCGGCTGGCGGTGGCGGCACTGACCATCACCACGCTAGACGCCGGTATCGCCCGTACGCTGGAGCCGCGCGCGGCGACGCCGTCGCGCCGGCTGCGCACCATCCGCACGCTGACCGACGCCGGCATCCCGGTCGGGGTCAGTATCGCCCCGGTGATCCCCTTCATCACCGAGCCTGACCTGGAGCGCGTGCTGGAAGCGGCGCGCGAGGCGGGCGCCGTCTATGCGAACTACATCGTGCTGAGGTTGCCGTGGGAGGTGCGGCCGCTGTTCGAGGAATGGCTGCAGGCGCACTTCCCCGACCGGGCCGAACGGGTCATGAACCGGGTGCGGGACATGCGCGAAGGCAAAGCCTACGATGCGAGCTTTGCCACGCGCATGCGCGGCACCGGCGTGTGGGCGGACTTGCTGCGACAGCGTTTCTACAAGGCCGCCGAACGGCTCGGCTTCCGCTACAACCGGTTTGAACTGGATAGTTCGCGTTTTCGCCCGCCGGCGGCGGAGCCCAGCGGCAAGGACGATCCGCAGGGTTCGCTGTTCTGAGCCTTCAGAGCGGCTGCGGTGGCCTGCTGGTCGCCGATCATGCTGCTGGCGAGTTCCAGCGCGGCCTTGGCGCTCGATGGCGGCAGTCCCGAGGACAGCGCCAGCCTGACGGCGATTGCCGCCAGGCGTCCTTCCTCATAGCTTGGCATGTCGATTCTTGCTCCTTTGCGCTGCCGGGGCGTGGCCTCGCCGCGCGTCGCGCCGCCAGGATCGGACGGCTCTACCAGTATGGGCGAATTGGCCGAAAGGGAAACCGGCGATTGCGGCCGCATTGACCGCGCACAAGACGAGCGAGGGAGACAGTGCGCAGGGAGCCTACTGCGACAGTTCGCGCGCGGCCTCGACCTGCGACTCGAAGAA
>JABFVP010000132.1 GCA_013362725.1 Cupriavidus sp. | reverse complement strand
CCTGCCCCGCATGATCGCCGGCGCGCTGCTTCCCGCCCTGCTGGCGCTGGCGCCGGGCGCGGCCCGCGCCGCCGACCCGGCGCAGCAGGCGCTGCTGTCAGAAGGCTGCAAGGCGCTGGCCGACCAGTTCGTTCGCGCCGGCGGCAATGGCCCGCTGTTCCTGGCCAGCTACGAGCCCGCGCCCGGCGGCGAACCGCTGGCGCCGGCGCTGCGCAATGCCGCCTTCGTCTACGACAACGCGCTGGCCGGCATCGCGCTGGTGGCGTGCAAGCGGCCCGCGGAAGCGCGCCGCATTGCCGACGCGGTGCTGCAGGCCACGCGCCAGGACCGCCATTTCCGCGACGCGCGCCTGCGCAACGCCTACCGCGCGGGGCCGCTGCCAGCAGGCCCGGCGCCGCTGTCGGGCTGGTGGGATGAACCCAGCAAGCGCTGGTTCGAAGACGCCTACCAGGCCGGCACCGCAACCGGCAACGTGGCCTGGGCCGCGCTGCTGCTGCTGGCGGTGCATGATGCCACCCGCGATGCGCGCTATCTCGACGGCGCCGCGGCGCTGATGGGCTGGGTGCATGCCACCGTGCCTGATGCGGCCGCGCCGGCCGGCTACATCGGCGGCTTCTTCGGCCATGAGCCCAAGCAGATCCGCCAGGGCTGGAAATCGACGGAGCACAACGTCGACACCTATGCGGCCTTCAGCTGGCTGGCCAGCCTGCGCAACGAGCCGCGCTGGCGCGACGGCGCGGCGCGCTCGCGCGGCTTTGTCAGCGCCATGTGGCAGCCGCGCGAGGGCCGCTTCATCATCGGCACGCATGACGACGGGCGCGCGCCCAATGCCGGCCCGTCGGCGCTGGACGCCGTGCTGTGGCCGCTGATTGCCTTCCCTGACCCGCCGCAGGACTGGCGCCGCAACCTGGCGTGGGTAGAAGCCAAACACCGCGCCGGTGCCGGCTACGGCTTCAAGGGCAGCCCCGACGGCATCTGGACCGAAGGCACCGGGCAGGCCGCGCTGGTGCTGCAGGCCGCGGGACAGGCGCAGCAGGCCGCGCCGCTGTGGCCGCTGCTGCGCGCGCAGCGCGCGCCGTCCGGCATGCTCTACGCCACGCCGCAGGCGCGCGTCAGCACCGGGCTGTCGATCGGCCCCACCTCCACCACCGAGGATTTCCACTACTTCCACCTGCCGCACCTCGGTGCCACCGCCTGGGCGGTGCTGGCCGCCGCGCGCTGGAACCCGTTCCGCCCGGGCGGCTGCCTGGAGCCGTCCTGCCCGCCGCCGGCAATTGCCGCCGCCAGCCCCACCCCCGACAAGGACTGACGATGTTCGCCCTCTTCCTGGAAAACCAGACGCTGCTGGTCATCAACGGCGGCGTGCTGCTGGCCACGGTGCTGCTGTCGCTGCTGTGCCGGCACGAGCGGCCGGCGGACCGCATCCTGTTCGGCGGCGTCACCGCGCTCTTGCTGGGCGTGTACCTGACCTGGCGCATCCGCGAAACCCTGCCCGACTGGCAGATGACCTTCGCCAGCGTATGGGCCCATGTGTTCTTCACCTTCGAATGCATGACGCTGGCCTACACGCTGCTGTCGATCGTGGTGCTGTCCCGCACCAGCAACCACACGCCCGATGCCGACGCGGGCGAAGCCGCGCTGCGCCGCGCGCAGCAGGTGCCGCCGGTGGACATCTTCATCGCCACCTACAACGAAGGCCTGGAGATTTTGGAGAAGACCATCGTCTCGGCGCTCGCGATCGACTATCCGGACTTCCGCGTCTGGGTGCTCGACGACACCCGCCGCGACTGGCTGCGCGAGTTCTGCGAAAGCGTCGGCGCCAACTACGTGACGCGTCCCGACAACGCCCACGCCAAGGCCGGCAACCTCAACAACGGCCTGCGCCACAGCGCCGCCGCCGGCGGCGCGCCCTACATCCTGGTGCTGGACGCGGACTTCGCGCCCCATCGCAACATCCTGCTGCGCACCGTGGGCCTGTTCGACGACCCGCGCGTGGGCGTGGTGCAGACCCCCCAGTTCTACTACAACGCCGATCCGATCCAGTACAACCTGCGCGCCACCGAATGCTGGGTCGACGAACAACGCGCCTTCTTCGACGTGATGCAGCCGGCCAAGGACGCGTGGGGCGCGGCATTCTGCATCGGCACCTCGTTCGTGGTGCGGCGCGACCTGATCGAGCTGATTGGCGGCTTCCCCACCGGCACCGTGACCGAGGACATCCACCTGACCTACCGGCTGCTGCCGCACGGCTATATCACGCGCTGGCTCAACGAGCGCCTGAGCGTGGGCCTGTCCGCCGAGGGCCTGCCCGAGTACATCAGCCAGCGCAGCCGCTGGGGCCTGGGCACGATCCAGGTGGCGCTGACCGCCGACGGGCCGCTGCGCGGCCCGGGCTACACCGGCATGCAGCGCCTGCACTATGTGCACGGGCTGCTGCACTGGCTGTCGCGCCCGTTCACGCTGATGCTGCTGGCAGGGCCGCTGCTGTACTGGTACTTCGGCGTCTCCACGCTGTACGGCGAACCGCTGCAGTTCCTGGCTTACGGTTTGCCCGCGCTGGTGGCGTACTGGGCGTACAGCATCTGGATCACCGGGCAGCGCGCGCTGCCGATCTTTACCGAGGTGACGCAGATCGTCGCGGCGCTGGCGGTGACCGCGTCGCTGGCGAGCGCCATGTTCAAGCCGTTCGGACGGCCGTTCAAGGTCACCAACAAGGGGCTGGACCGCTCCAAGCTGGTGATCCACGGCAAGTTCGCCGCGCTGTACGCCGGCCTGCTGGGATTCTCCGCGCTGGGGCTCGGCCGCGCGCTGGTGGTCGACCCCGATGCGCAGGGCCTGGCCTTCAACACGATCTGGACCGGCGTTGCGCTGATGCTGTATCTGGCCTCGCTGCTGGTATGCGTGGAACTGCCGCGGCCGCGCAAGGAAGAGCGTTTTCCGCACCATGCCGCCGCGCTGCTGCGCGTCGACGGGCGCGAGTACCGCGTCGCCACCAAGGATTTGTCCTGCAACGGCGTGGCCGTGATCACGCCGCTGGCGCCGGCCTTCCGCCCCGGCATGGAGGGCGCGCTGTGGCTTGCGCAGACCGGTTGGATCCCGTGCCGCGTGGTACGCCGCGACGGCCAGCTGCTGGGGATCGCGCTGCATACCAGCATGGCCGCGCGCCACGCGCTGATCCGGCTGCTGTTCACCGATCCCACCCACAACATTGCCCGACAGGGGCAGCCCAAGCTGGCGATCTCGCGCTTCATGCGGCGCGCGCTGATGGGCTGACCTCCTGCTGCTCCCAGTCTTTCTCTCTCCGGAACCATCCATGCGAAGCCTGCCCCGCCCCCGCCGCCATGCCCCCCTGCCACCACGCCTGCTGTTGCCTGGCGCGCTGGTACTGGCGCTTGCCGCGTGCACGCTGGAGCCGCAATACCAGCGCCCCGAAGCCCCGATCCCGTCGGCGTGGCCCGACGGCACGGCCTACCGCACCTCGCAGGCCAAACCGGCCAACGGCACCGCGCAGCCGGGCCAGCCGGCGCAGCGCCCCGGTCCCTCCGCCGCCGACCTGGGCTGGCGCGATGTCTTCGTCGACCCGCAGCTGCGCCAGCTGATCGAGCTGGCGCTGGCCAACAACCGCGACCTGCGCATGGCCACGCTGGCCATCGACGAAGCGCGCGCGCTGTACCAGATCCAGCGCGCGGCACAGTTCCCGACCGTGGAAGGCAGTGCCGGCGTGGTCTCGCAGCGCCTGCCGCA
>JABFVP010000151.1 GCA_013362725.1 Cupriavidus sp. | reverse complement strand
CACCTCGGCAACGGCGCCTGCGTGGAGCGGCTCAACTGGGGCGCGGACCTGTCGCGCAAGGGCCGCAGCCAGAGCTGCGGCATGATGGTCAATTACCTTTACGTGCCCGAGGCGCTGGATGACAATCTGGCACGCCTGGGCGCAGGCAACCCGCGCATCAGCCGCAGCGTCGGGAAGCTGCTGTGATCCTGGTCCGGTCACGGGAATCGCCCTTGCCCTTGCAGCCGCGGCGCCTGGCGCGCCGCGTCGTTTTGTCGGGAGCCTTGTCGTAGAAGCAAAGCCAGCCGCGCAGCGCCCATGCGGGCGCGCGCGGCCATCAGATTGACTTTCCAGAAGAGAGAGAGGAGACAAAGATGAATCGTCGTCAGTTCAGCCTGGCCGCCTGCGCGCGCGCAGCGGGCCTGGTCCTCGGCGTGGCCGGCATCGGTGCCGGCGCCATGCTCGCCGCCCCGGCGCACGCCGATACCTGGCCGTCCAAGCCGGTCACCGTGATCGTGCCGTTCCCCGCCGGCGGCGGCACCGACGCCTTCGCGCGCCCGCTGACCGCGCAGCTGTCCAAGCAGCTGGGCAAGCAGTTCGTGATCGACAACCGCGGCGGCGCCGGCGGCACGGTCGGCGCAAGCCTCGCGTCCAAGGCCGCGCCGGACGGCTACACCGTGTTTATCGGCGGCGCCCACCACGCCATCGCGCCGTCGTTCTACAAGAAGCTGGACTACGACATCGAGAAGGACTTCATTCCGGTCACGGTGATTGCGCAGCCGCCGCAGGTGGTGGTGGTCAATCCCAACCGCGTCAAGGCCAACACGCTGCAGGAGCTGATCGCCTACGCCCGCGCCAATCCCGGCAAGCTCAACTACGGCTCGGCCGGCAACGGCTCGTCGCACCACCTGGCGGGCGAGCTGTTCAAGATCCAGACCAAGACCTTCATCACCCATATCCCGTACAAGGGCGCCGGTCCGGCACTGTCCGACCTGATCGCGGGTCAGGTCGACCTGATGTTCGACGGGCTGGGCTCGTCGGCGCAGCATATTCGCGCGGGACGCATCAAGGCGCTGGCGGTGGCGTCGAACAAGCGCTCGGCCGCCTTCCCCAACGTGCCGACCGCGGCCGAGGCCGGCGTGCCCAACTATGACGTGTCGACCTGGTATGCGATGTGGGTGCCGAAGGGCACGCCCCGGGAGGTCGTCGACCGGCTCTACACCGAGACCGAGAAGGCGTTGAACACGCCGGAACTGAAGCAGATCTGGCTGAACAACGGCTCCGAGACGCCGGCGTTCACGCCGGATCAGTTTGGCCAGTTCCTGCATGCCGAGATCCGCCGCTGGGCCCAGGTGGTGCAGCAGTCCGGCGCCAAGATCGACTGACGCAAGGTTATGCCCATGCCGATCCTAAGCCCGGAGATGCGCCCATGAGCGGCACCGTGCGATTTGCCACGCAGGGCACCATCGCCACCGTGACGCTGGCGCACGCGGGCAAGCTCAACGCCATTTCCGCGCAGATGTGGCGCGAGCTGGCGGCGGGCTTTGCGCGCCTGTCGGCGGATAACTCGTTGCGCTGCGTGGTGGTTCGTGGCGCCGACGGCAACTTCGCCGCCGGCGCCGACATCGCCGAGTTTCCCGCCGAGCGCGGCGACGAGGCCGCGGTGCGCCACTACCATATGGCCACCATCGCACCAGCGCTGGCGGCGGTGGCGCACTGCACGCATCCCACCGTGGCGATGATCGAAGGCGTGTGCGTGGGCGGCGGGCTGGAAATCGCCTGCCATTGCGACCTGCGCATCGCCGCGTCGGACAGCCGCTTCGGCGTGCCGATCAACCGGCTGGGCTTCCCGATGGCGCCCGGCGAACTGCAAGGCCTGCTGGCGCTGGCGGGCCGCGCAGCGACCCTCGAGATCCTGCTCGAGGGCCGCGTCTTCGATGCCGCCGAGGCGCGCGACAAGGGCCTGCTGACGCGCGTGGTCGAACCCGCAGCGCTGGCCGCGGAGGTCGACGCCACGGTGCGCCGCATCGCCGCCGGCGCGCCCGCCGCGGCGCGCATCAACAAGGCCACCATCCATCGGCTGGCGCCGTCGCCGGCGCCGCTGTCGCCGGCCGAGCTGGCCGCGCATTTCGCCTATGCCGAAGGCGCGGACCACGCCGAAGGCGTCGCCGCCTTCCTGGCGCGCCGGCCACCGCAGTTTCGCGGGGAGTAGGGCGCGCCGACGGCACTGCTTCCCATCATCGCTTTCCATTGCTTCTTTTGCCTTTCGTTCGCTCCTCGCCATGAACGCCAACCTGTTCGCCCTGTTCGAATCCCGTTTCCCCGCTGACCGTAGCGCCTGCTGCATCGAGACGCACGATGGCCTCTACTACAGCTGGGACGACCTTGACCGCGCCACCGCCAAGCTGGCCAACCTGCTGGCCTCGCTGCACCTGCCCGAAGGCGCGCGCGTGGCGGTGCAGGTGGAGAAATCGCCCGAAGCGCTGTTCCTGTACCTGGCCACGCTACGTGCCGGCTACGTCTACCTGCCGCTGAACACGGCCTACCAGGAAGCCGAGATCGATTACTTCGTCGGCAACGCCGAGCCTTCGGTGGTGGTCTGCAGCAGCAAGAACTTCGGCTGGGTCTCCAAGGTCGCGTTCCGCCACGGCGTGAACCATGTGTTTACGCTGGACGACGACCGCAGCGGCTCGCTGCTGTCGCGCGCGGCGGGCAAGGCCGATACCTTCGAGACGGTGGCGCGCGCCGACGATGACCTCGCCGCCATCCTCTATACCTCCGGCACCACCGGCCGCAGCAAGGGCGCGATGCTGAGCCATCGCAACCTGGCCTCCAATGCGCAGACGCTGCACGAATTCTGGGGCTGGCGCAGCGACGACGTGCTGCTGCACATGCTGCCGATCTTCCATGTGCACGGCCTGTTCGTCGCCTCGCATGGCGCGTTGCTGGCGGGTGCCAAGATGATCTGGGCGCCGAAGCTCGACATGGCGCAAGTGCTGAAATTCCTGCCGCGCTGCACCGTGATGATGGGCGTGCCGACCTACTACGTGCGCATGCTGCAGGAGCCGCGCTTCGACGACGACACCTGCCGCCGCATGCGCCTGTTCGTGTCGGGCTCGGCGCCGCTGCTGCTGGAAACCTTCGACGCCTTCCGCGAGCGCACCGGCCATACCATCCTGGAACGCTACGGCATGAGCGAGACCGTGATGCTGGTGTCCAACCCGTATGACCCGGCGCTGGGCGAGCGCATCGGCGGCACCGTGGGCATGCCGTTGCCGGGCGTGTCGGTGCGCGTGGTCGATGGCGAAGGCAAGCCGTGCGCGCCGGGCGAGATCGGCAATGTCGAGGTCAGGGGCCCGAACGTGTTCAAGGGCTACTGGCGCATGCCGGAAAAGACCCGCGAAGAGTTCACCGACGATGGCTGGTTCAAGACCGGCGACGTCGGCCGCTTCGGCGGCGCCATCGCCGGCCAGGCCGGCGAGCGCGCGGTGCCCGACCACTACCTGACCATCGTCGGGCGCAGCAAGGACCTGATCATCTCGGGCGGCTACAACGTCTACCCGAAGGAAATCGAGAGCTTTATCGATGAGATGCCGGGCGTGGCCGAGAGCGCCGTGATCGGCGTGCCGCACGCGGATTTCGGCGAGGCGGTGGTGGCGGTGGTGGTGCGCAAGCCCGGTGCCGACATCGACGAGGGCGCGCTGATCGGCACGCTCAAGGGCCGCATCGCCAATTTCAAGGTGCCCAAGCGCGTGCACGTGGTGGA
>JABFVP010000473.1 GCA_013362725.1 Cupriavidus sp. | reverse complement strand
GTACCTTTTTTACCCAGTCGAGGATATAGGCCAGCCCCCGATTCCAGCTTGATTTAGATCAAGGCGGCCCGGTTATGATTGCAGCGGGCCGGAAACGGGCTCAGGTAAGCGTCGTATCCATGGTGCGGCGTTCGGATTCGAGGTACTCGCGCGACTGCATCTCGATGATGCGCGACACGGTGCGATGGAATTCGTTAGCCATCTGGCCTTCGGTATAGAGTTCGTCGGCCGGCACTTCCGCCGACATCAGCAGCTTGACCTTGTGGTCGTAGAAGACGTCGATCAGCCAGGTGAAGCGGCGCGCCTCGGACGACATCCGCGGCGTCATGCGCGGCACGTCGGACAGGATCACCGTATGGAATTGCGAGGCCAGTTCCAGGTAGTCGTTCTGCGAGCGCGGGCCGCCGCACAGCGTGGCAAAGTCGAACCAGACCACCCCATTGGCCTTGCGCAGCGAGCGCAGCTCGCGATGCTCGATATGCAGCAGCGGCGACTCGTCGGCGACGCCGGCAATCGAAGTGAAGGCATCCCTCAGCGCCGAGTTGGCCTTGGCGTCCAGCGGGGTGTGGTAGGCCTGCACCTGTTCCAGCGCGCGCTTGCGGTAGTCGATGCCGGCATCGACATTGAGCACGTCCATCTTCTGCTGGATCAGCGCGATGGCGGGCAGCACGCGGTCGCGGTGCAGGCCGTCGGTGTACAGCAGGTCGGGCCGGTAGTTGGAGGTCATCACGAACTGCACGCCGTTGTCGAACAGCTGCTGCAGCAGGCGATGCAGGATCATCGCGTCGGCGACGTCGCTGACGTGGAATTCATCGAAGCAGATCAGCCGGAAACGGCGCGCGATGCGCTTCGCCAGCTCGTCGAGCGGGTCGGGACGGCCGCGCAGTTCTTCCAGCTGGCGGTGCACCTCGCGCATGAATTCATGGAAATGCAGCCGCGTCTTGCGCACCACCGGCACGCAGGTATAGAAGCTGTCCATCAGGAACGACTTGCCGCGCCCCACCCCGCCCCACATATAGACGCCCTGCGGCACATCGGGGCGCACCAGCAGCTTCTTCAGCGCGTTGTTGCGGCGCCCCTTGTAGGCGACCCATTCGTCGTAGCACTGCTGCAGCCGGGCCACGGCGCGCAGCTGGGCCTCGTCGGACTGGTAGCCGCGCTCCTTCAGTTCCTTCTCGTAGTACTCGGTGACGTTCATGCTAGGGGCTCACGCGGCACGGGCCGCAAGTGAAAACGGCGCGCCGCAGGACGGCGCGCCGGTACTCAGGCAACGGCGGGCACGCGCCTTACATATTGAGCTGGCGCTTGTCGACGGCGAGCGCGGCTTCGCGCATGACTTCCGACATCGACGGGTGCGGATGGCAGACACGGCCGATATCTTCGCTGGCGGCCTTGAATTCCATCGCCACCACGGCTTCGGCGATCAGGTCCGAGGCGTTGGCGGCAACGATGTGCACGCCCAGGATCTCGTCGGTCTTGGCATCCGCCAGCATCTTGACGAAGCCGTCGGCATGGCCCATGCCCAGCGCACGGCCGTTGGCCATGAACGGGAACTGGCCGGCCTTGAACTCGCGGCCTTCGGCCTTGAGCTGGGCTTCGGTCTTGCCGACCCATGCGATCTCCGGGAAGGTGTAGATCACCCACGGAATGCAGTTGTAGTCGATATGCGGCTTCTGGCCGGCGATGCGCTCGGCCACGGCCACGCCTTCGTCCTCGGCCTTGTGCGCGAGCATCGGGCCGCGCACCACGTCGCCGATGGCCCACAGGCCCGGTACCTTGGTGGCGCAATGGTCGTCCACCTCGATAAAGCCGCGCTGGTCGACCGCCAGGCCGACTGCGTCGAGGCCCAGGTTGTCGGTATTGGGCACGCGGCCGACCGACACGATCAGGCGATCGACTTCCAGGGTCTGGGCCGCGCCGTCCTTGTCGGTGTACTTGACCGTCACGCCCTTCTTGCCGGTCGTGACTTCATCCACCTTCACGCCCAGGCTGAACTTCAGGCCCTGCTTGGTCAGCTGCTTCTGCGCTTCCTTGGCCACGCCCTCGTCGGCGGCGCCCAGGAAGGCGGGCAGCGCTTCCAGCACCGTCACGTCGGCGCCCAGGCGGCGCCACACCGAGCCAAGCTCGAGGCCGATCACGCCGGCGCCGATCACGCCAAGCTTCTTCGGCACCGACGGGAACTTGAGCGCGCCTTCGTTATCGCTGACCAGGTCGTTGTCGACGGTGATGCCGGGCAGGTGGCGGGCCTTCGAGCCGGTGGCGATGATGACCTGCTTGGCGGTCACGACTTCGCCGGCGATCTCGACCTGGAAGCCTTCGGCGTTCTTGCCGACGAACTTGCCGTAGCCCTTGAGCAGCGTCACCTTGTTCTTGCGGAACAGGAACTCGATGCCCTTGGTCATCTTGCCGACGATATCGTCCTTGCGCTTGAGCATCTTGGCCACGTCGACCTTGACGTCGCCGACGGTGATGCCATGGTCGCCCAGGTGGTGCTGGACATTCTCGAACTCTTCCGAAGAAGCCAGCAGCGCCTTGGAGGGGATGCAGCCCACGTTCAGGCAGGTGCCGCCCAGGCGGGCTTCGCGCTTGGGATCGTCATACGCATTGCCTTCGCAGCAGGCCACGTTCAGGCCCAGCTGGCCGGCACGGATCGCGGCGATATAGCCGCCGGGGCCGGCGCCGATCACCAGCACGTCGAATTGTTTGCTCATGGAAATTCCTTGTTGGGCGCCGGCGGCAACTGTGCCGGCGCGCCGTGATCACGGGGAGAGCGCTGCCGCGCACGCCAGTGCGTGCGCGGCGGGACCAGCAATTACAGGTCCAGCAGCAGGCGCGCCGGATCTTCCAGGGCGTCCTTCATGGCGACCAGGCCCAGCACGGCTTCGCGGCCGTCGATGATGCGGTGGTCGTAGGACATCGCCAGGTAGTTCATCGGGCGGATCACGATCTGGCCGTCTTCCACCACCGGGCGGTCCTTGGTGGCGTGCACGCCCAGGATGGCCGACTGCGGCGGGTTGATGATCGGGGTCGACAGCATCGAGCCGAACACGCCGCCGTTGGAGATCGAGAAGGTGCCGCCGCTCAGCTCTTCCAGCGACAGCTTGCCGTCACGGGCCTTGACGCCGAACTCGGCGATCTTCTTCTCGATGTCGGCCAGGCTCATCTGGTCGGCGTTGCGCAGGATCGGCACCACCAGGCCACGCGGCGAACCGACGGCAATACCGATGTCGAAGTAGCCGTGGTAAACGATGTCGTTGCCGTCGATCGAGGCGTTGATCAGCGGGAACTTCTTCAGCGCGTGCACCGCGGCCTTGACGAAGAACGACATGAAGCCCAGCTTCACGCCGTGTTCCTTCTCGAAGCGGTCCTTGTACTTGTTGCGCAGGTCCATCACCGGCTTCATGTTCACTTCATTGAAGGTGGTGAGGATGGCGTTGGTGGCTTGCGACTGCAGCAGGCGCTCGGCGATGCGGGCGCGCAGGCGGCTCATCGGCACGCGCTCTTCCGGGCGGTCGCCCAGGGCGGCAAAGTCGACCGGAGCGGAAACCTGCTGCAGGGCCGGCTTGGCCGCGGCCGGAGCCGGGGCAGCCTTGGCGGCCGGAGCGGCGGCGGCGGCAATCGCGTCGCCCTTGGTGATGCGGCCGTCCTTGCCGGTGCCGGCAACCTGGCCAGCCGACAGGCCGGCTTCGGCCATCAGCTTGGCAGCCGACGGCATCGCCACGGCGCCGGAGGCAGCCGGAGCTGC
>JABFVP010000109.1 GCA_013362725.1 Cupriavidus sp. | reverse complement strand
GTCATGATGCCGTGCCCGGGCGGCTGGCTCCACGCGGTAGCGCAGCGCTGCCGGCTCGCTGCCGCCCTGGCGCAGGCTGGCCTGCAGCAGGCGGCAGTCATGCCAGAGGTCGCCCAGTTCATCGAGGTAGACGCAGGTGGCCGCGACCAGCCGTGCGTGCCAGTCGGCGGGCGCGGCCGGGGCCGTGCCTGACGGGTACCACGACGGCGCCGGGCGGGACGCGCCTGCCGCACCGGCGATCCAGGCCAGCATGGCGCCCAGGCGCTGCGCAACGTGGTCCGGCATGCCGGCACGATGGCGGCACAGCGCGTCTGTGGCATCGGCCAGCGCCAGCACCAGCGGCAGCAGCGCGGTCATGCGCTGGTGCAGCGCGCGTGCGCGCCGCAGCGTGTGCGCGTTGCCGGATTCATAGGCGAGCTGCGCCATCTGGGTTTCCAGCGCCAGAATATCTGCGGCGAGCGTGCTGAAGCTGTCGTGGCGCTGCCCCGCGCTGGCGCCGCCGGCCAGCATGTCGGCGGTCCAGCGCGAGGCGTGGTCCATCCATGCCGCCGTGCGCGCTGCCAGCGCCGGCGCGGTGCGCGATGGGAACACCACCGCGCTGACCACGCTGGCGCAGACGATGCCGATCACGATCTCCTCGATGCGCGTCAGCGCGACGGCGAACACCGTGCCCGGATGCATCACGGTCGGCAGCGCCACGATCGGCAGCGTATAGGCGGCCAGCAGGCAGATATAGTTGCGCGGTGCCGGCTCCAGCAAGGACAGGTAGAGCAGGGTGCCGGTCCAGCATCCGATCGCCAACATCAGCAGCACGGGCTGGTCGACCAGCGCCGGCACCAGCGCCACCGCGCCGATGGCCCCAAGCAGCGTGCCGAGGACGCGGTAGGTGCCCTTGGCATGCGTCGCGCCGGCGAGCGGACTGGACACCAGGTAGACCGTCGCCATGGCCCAGTAGGGCCGGGGCAGGCCCAGCGCCAACGCCGTGCCGAGCGCCATCATCGCCGCGCCGAATACCTTGAGCGAGTGCAGCCAGGGCGCAAGGTCCGGCACGCGCGCCCATGCGGCGGCGAACGCTGCGGCGATGCGGGCCGGGTGCGGCCGTGCCATGGCGCGTGATTGCGGGCTGGAAGCAAGCATGGCGTCAATGCGCGAGGCCCACGGCCCGCATCAGCAGCTTCATCAGGCTGGCGCAGGCGAACACCGTGCCGACTCCGGCCAGCCACAGCGCCAGCAGCCAGCCGAGGCGGGCCGCCAGCGGCGCCCGCGCATGCGTATGCGGATTCCTGTCCATCAGTGATACCCCTCGCCGCGCCGGACCTTGCCGCGGAATACGTAGTACGACCACGAGGTGTAGGCCAGGATGATCGGCACGATGAAGAGCGTGCCCACCAGTGCGAAGCCCTGGCTTTGCGGCGGCGAAGAGGCGTCGAAGATCGAGATCGACGGCGGAATGATGTTGGGCCAGATGCTGATCGCCAGCCCGGTATAGCCCATGAACACCATCAGCAGCGCATACAGGAACGGCGCCACATTGGGCTGCCGGCGCAGCGACCGTTGGATGCCCCACGCGGAGAACAGCACCAGCAGCGGCACCGGCAGGAAGAACAGCAGGTTGGGCAGCGCAAACCAGCGCTGCGCGATCTCCGGGTGCGCCAGCGGCGTCCACACGCTGACTGCGGCCACCATCGCCAGCATCACGCCGGTCAGCACGTTGGTCACGCGCAGCATGGTCCACTGCAGCCGGCCCTCGGTCTTCATGATCAGCCAGGTGACGCCGAGGAATGCGTAAGTGATCACCACGCCCACGCCGCAGAACAGCGGGAACGGCGCCAGCCAGTCGAGCGCGCCGCCGCTGAAGGTGGTGCCGCTCATGGCGATGCCGTCGATGTAGGCGCCCAGCGTCACGCCCTGGAAGAAGGCGGCGACCACCGAGCCCCACGTGAATGCGGCATCCCAGTACGGGCGGCTGCGGTCGCTGGCCTTGAAGCGGAACTCGAAGGCGACGCCGCGGAAGATCAGCCCCAGCAGCATGAACACCAGCGGCAGGTAGAAGGCGCTGAGGAGCACCGAATACGCCAGCGGGAAGGCCCCCAGCAGCGCGGCGCCGCCCAGCACCAGCCAGGTCTCGTTGCCGTCCCACACCGGCGCCACGGTGTTCATCATCACGTCGCGGTCATGGCGGTCGCCGACGAAGGGGAAGAGGATGCCGATGCCAAGATCGAAGCCGTCCATGATGACGTACATCATCACGCCGAAGAAGATCAGCGCGGCCCAGATAACGGGAAGGTTGATACCCATGTCGATCACCTGTTCAGGATTCGCGGCGGCCGTGCGGGGCCATCGCGTTGGGTGTGGAAGCCGCGGCCATGGCGGCGGGAACGACGCTGCCCGGACCGTAGGACGGCCTGTCGTGTGGGTGCGGGTGCGGATGCGCGTCGGGCGCGGGGCCGGCGCTGGCCAGCTTCAGCATGTAGCGGATACCCACGCCAAAGCACACGAAATAGACCACCACGAACAGCGCCAGCGACAGCGCCACCGGTCCCGCCTGATGCGCGGAGACGGCATCGTGGGTGCGCATCAGTCCATAGACCACCCACGGCTGGCGGCCGATCTCGGTGGTCATCCAGCCGGCCAGCAGCGCGATCAGGCCGGCGGGCCCCATCGCCACCGCCAGCCGCAGGAACGCGCGCGAGCGGTACACGGCGCCATTGCGGCGCAGGACCCAGCCGAGCAGGCCGAACAGGATCATCGCCACGCCCAGGCCAACCATGGCGCGGAAGGTGAAGAACAGCACGGTGGCATTGGGCCGGTCTTCCTTTGGGAAATCCTTCAGCCCGCGGATCTGGCCGTCCAGGCTGTGCGTCAGGATCAGGCTGCCCAGGCGCGGGATCTCGATGGCGTAGCGGGTTTCCTCGCCTTCCATGTCGGGAATGCCGAAGACGATCAAAGGGAATCCGCCCTTGTCGCCGCTGGGGGCCGTGTTCCAGTGGCCTTCCATCGCCGCGATCTTGGCGGGCTGGTGCTCGAGCGTGTTCAGCCCGTGCGCGTCGCCCACCACCGCTTGCAGCGGCGCGGCCACCAGCACCATCCACAGCGCCATCGACAGCATCTTGCGCGCCGCGGGCACGGCGCGGCCATGCAGCAGCTGCCAGGCCGAAGCGGCTGCCACGAACAGGGCGGTCGACAGCAGCGCCGCGATCACCATGTGCGCGAGCCGGTAGGGGAACGACGGGTTGAAGATCACCTCGAGCCAGTCGGTCGGCACCACCTTGCCGGCGACGATGACGTAGCCGGCCGGCGTATGCATCCAGCTGTTGGAGGCCAGGATCCAGGTCGACGAGATCAGCGTGCCCAGCGCCACCATCACCGTCGAGAAGAAGTGCAGCCCGGGCCCGACGCGGTTCCATCCGAACAGCATCACGCCGAGGAAGCCGGCTTCGAGGATAAAGGCCGTCAGCACCTCGTAGGTCAGCAACGGGCCAGTGACGCCGCCGGCGAATTGCGAAAAGCCGGACCAGTTGGTGCCGAACTCATAGGCCATGACCAGTCCGGAAACGACGCCCATGCCGAAGTTCAGCGCGAAGATCTTTATCCAGAACTGGTACAGGGTGCGGTAGACCGTGTCCTTGGTATAGAGCCAGCGCGCTTCCAGGAAGGCCAGGCAACACGCCAGCCCGATGGTGATGGCGGGAAACAGGATATGAAAGGAAACCGTGAATCCGAACTGGATCCTCGCGAGTTCCAGGGCTGTGAGTCCGTGCA
>JABFVP010000703.1 GCA_013362725.1 Cupriavidus sp. | reverse complement strand
ATATCGTGCTTGCCAACCGCCAGCCCTCTCCCCCAACCCCTCTCCCGCAAGCGGGAGAGGGGAGCACGCCACCGGCTTCGGTAGCAGCTCGAGCTTACGCCGCCGCCTTGTTCGACTCCAAAAAGTCCTGCGCAAACCGCTGCAGCACGCCGCCGGCCTCGTAGATCGACACTTCCTCGTCGCTGTCGAGACGGCACGTCACCGGCACCTCGACGCGCTCGCCATTCTTGCGATGGACTACCAGCGTCAGCGTCGCGCGCGGCTGGCGCTCGCCGATCACGTCGTAGGTCTCGGTGCCGTCCAGCCCCAGCGTCAGGCGGTTCACGCCCGGCTTGAACTCCAGCGGCAGCACGCCCATGCCGATCAGGTTGGTGCGGTGGATGCGCTCGAAGCCCTCGGCGACGATGGCTTCCACGCCGGCCAGCCGCACGCCCTTGGCGGCCCAGTCGCGCGACGAGCCCTGGCCATAGTCCGCGCCGGCGATGATGATCAGCGGCTGCTTGCGGTCCATGTAGGTCTCGATGGCTTCCCACATGCGCACGACCTTGCCTTCCGGCTCGATGCGCGCCAGCGAACCCTTCTTGACCTGGCCGTCGACCACCGCCATTTCATTGATCAGCGTCGGGTTGGCGAAGGTGGCGCGCTGCGCGGTCAGGTGGTCGCCGCGGTGCGTCGCGTACGAGTTGAAGTCCTCTTCCGGCAGGCCCATCCTGGCCAGGTACTCGCCCGCGGCGCTGTTCAGCAGGATGGCGTTGGACGGCGACAGGTGGTCGGTGGTGATGTTGTCGCCCAGCACCGCCAGCGGGCGCAGGCCGCGCAGCGTGCGCGCGCCGGCCAGCGCGCCTTCCCAGTACGGCGGACGGCGGATATAGGTGCTCTGCGGGCGCCAGTCGTACAGCGGCGCGGCGCTCTCGCCGGTGTCGGCGGTCAGCGCGAACATCGGCTCGTAGACCTTGCGAAACTGCTCGGGCTTGACGCTCTGCTTGACGATCGCGTCGATCTCTTCGTCGCTCGGCCAGATGTCCTTCAGGTACACCGGCTTGCCGTCCTGGTCGGTGCCCAGCACGTCCTTCTCGATATCGAAGCGGATGGTGCCGGCGATGGCGTAGGCCACCACCAGCGGCGGCGAGGCCAGGAAGGCCTGCTTGGCGTACGGGTGGATGCGGCCGTCGAAGTTGCGGTTGCCGGACAGCACCGCGGTGGCATACAGGTCGCGGTCGATGATTTCCTGCTGGATCTTCGGATCGAGCGCGCCCGACATGCCGTTGCAAGTGGTGCAGGCGAAGGCGACGATGCCGAAGCCCAGCTTTTCCAGGTCAGGCAGCAGGTTGGCTTCTTCCAGGTACAGCTCGACCGCCTTGGAGCCCGGCGCCAGCGACGACTTGACCCACGGCTTGCGCGTCAGCCCGCGCGCGTTGGCATTGCGTGCCAGCAGCGCCGCGGCGATCACGTTGCGCGGGTTGCTGGTGTTGGTGCAGCTGGTGATGGCGGCGATGATCACCGCGCCATCGGGCATCAGTCCTTCCGCCTCCTGCGCGCGGGCTTTTTCGAGGTCTACGGCGATGCCGCGCTCGGCCAGCGCCGAGGTCGGCAGGCGCTTGTGCGGGTTCGACGGGCCGGCCATGTTGCGCACCACGGTCGACAGGTCGAACCTCAGCACGCGCTCGTACTCGGCATTCTTCAGCGAATCCGCCCACAGGCCCGCGGTTTTTGCGTAGGTCTCGACCAGCTTGAGCTGCTCGTCGGTGCGGCCGGTCAGCCGCAGGTATTCAATGGTCTGCTCGTCGATGAAGAACATCGCCGCAGTGGCGCCGTATTCCGGCGCCATGTTGGAGATGGTGGCACGGTCGCCCAGCGTCAGGCTCGACGCGCCTTCGCCGCGGAATTCCAGGTAGGCGCCCACCACCTTTTCCTTGCGCAGGAATTCGGTCAGCGCCAGCACGATGTCGGTGGCGGTGATGCCGGGCTGGCGCTTGCCGGTCAGCTCGACCCCGACGATGTCCGGCAGGCGCATCCACGAGGCGCGGCCAAGCATCACGTTCTCCGCCTCCAGGCCGCCCACGCCGATGGCGATCACACCCAGCGCATCGACGTGCGGGGTGTGGCTGTCGGTGCCGACGCAGGTGTCGGGGTAGGCCACGCCGTGGTCGGCATGGATCACCGGCGACATCTTCTCCAGGTTGATCTGGTGCATGATGCCGTTGCCCGGCGGGATCACGTCGACGTTCTTGAACGCCTTCTTGGTCCAGTCGATGAAGTGGAAGCGGTCTTCGTTGCGGCGGTCCTCGATGGCGCGGTTCTTGGCGAAGGCATCGGGATCGAAGCCGCCGCATTCCACCGCAAGCGAGTGGTCGACGATCAACTGCACCGGCACCACCGGGTTGACCTTGGCGGGGTCGCCGCCCTGGTCGGCAATCGCGTCGCGCAGGCCAGCCAGGTCCACCAGCGCGGTCTGGCCCAGGATGTCGTGGCACACCACGCGCGCCGGGAACCACGGGAAGTCGAGCTCGCGCTTGCGCTCGATCAGCTGCTTCAGCGAATCCGTCAGCGTGGCGGGATCGCAGCGGCGCACCAGGTTTTCTGCCAGCACGCGCGACGTGTACGGCAGCTTGTCGTAGGCACCCGGCTGGATCGCCTCGACCGCGGCGCGCGCGTCGAAGTAATCCAGCTTGGTGCCCGGTAGCGGTTTGCGGTTTGCAGAATTCATGGTGTAGGGAAATCGGTATAGGTATGAAAAAGGGGTAGTGGCCCAGTGTCAGCGACCAGCTACCCCCTTTGCCCGCAGGCTCGGATTCAATGCAACCCGACGCAGGGCAATCCGGCAGCCGGTCTTACTTGCGATCCTTGATCGGCACGAACTTCAGGTTCTCCGGCCCGGTGTAGTTGGCGCTGGGGCGGATGATCTTGTTGTCGATGCGCTGCTCGATGATGTGCGCTGCCCAGCCCGAGGTGCGCGAGATCACGAACAGCGGCGTGAACATGGCAGTGGGCACGCCCATCATGTGGTAGCTGACCGCGCTGAACCAGTCCAGGTTGGGGAACATCTTCTTGATGTCCCACATCACCGTTTCCAGGCGCTCGGCGATGTCGAACATCTTCATCGAGCCGGCATCCTTCGACAGCTTCTTCGCCACTTCCTTGATCACCTGGTTGCGCGGGTCGCCGGTGGTGTACACCGGGTGGCCGAAGCCGATCACGACTTCCTTGTTCTCGACGCGGCGGGTGATGTCGGCCTGGGCCTCGTCCGGGTTGTCGTAGCGCTTCTGGATCTCGAACGCAACCTCGTTGGCGCCGCCGTGCTTGGGGCCGCGCAGCGCGCCGATCGCGCCGGCGATCGACGAGTACATGTCGGAACCGGTGCCGGCGATCACGCGCGCGGTGAAGGTCGAGGCGTTGAACTCATGCTCGGCATACAGGTTGAGCGAGGTGTTCATGGCGCGCTCCCACAGCGCCGACGGCTTCTCGCCGTGCAGCAGGTGCAGGAAGTGGCCGCCGATCGAGTCGTCGTCGGTCTCCACCTCGATGCGGCGGCCGTTGTGGCTGTAGTGGTACCAGTACAGCAGCATCGAGCCGAGGCTGGCCATCAGCCGGTCGGCGATATCGCGCGCGCCCGGGGTGTTGTGGTCCTCCTTCTCCGGCAGCACCGTGCCCAGCACCGACACGCCGGTGCGCATCACGTCCATCGGATGCGCGCTGGCCGGCACCCATTCGAGCGCCGCCTTGACGTTGGCGGGCAGGCCGCGCAGCGACTTCAGCTTGGCCTTGT
>JABFVP010000620.1 GCA_013362725.1 Cupriavidus sp. | reverse complement strand
ATCCCGAATGCCGGCGACTTCAAGCGTTCATATGTCGGCGCGACGCCGGTGGTCGTGTCGCGCGCCGAGGACGGCTCGATCAACGTGTTCGAGAACCGGTGCGCGCACCGAGGCGCGGAGTTCTGCCGCCACAGCCAGGGCAACACCAAGGAATTCGTCTGCCCTTATCACCAGTGGTCCTATGACCTCAAGGGCAATCTGCAGGGCGTTCCGTTCAAGCGCGGCGTCAACCGCGCCGGCGGCATGCCCAGGGACTTCCGCAACGAAGACCACGGGCTGATGAAGCTGCACGTAGCAACGCGCAACGGCGTGATCTTCGCCTCCTACGCAGCTGACATGGAAAGCCTGGAAGATTACATGACGCCGGAGATCCTGAAGGATTTCGACGTGGTCTTCAACGGCAAGCCGCTCAAGGTGCTCGGCTACTACAAGAATGAACTGCCGTGCAACTGGAAGATGTACCACGAGAACTTGAAGGACCCTTACCACGCCACGCTGCTCCACTCCTTCCTGGTGGTGTTCGGCCTGCTGGTCGCGGGCAACGAGTCGGCGATGATCGCCGACCCCGTGCATGGCCGCCACGGCACCATGGCATCGGCCAAGAAGGAAGACAAATACGCGGCCATCAGCGACGAAAACAAGAAGGAGATGCGCTCGTACCACGAAGGCATGCGGCTGGAGGACGAGCGTTTCCTGGAGTACGTGCGCGAGTTCGACTCGCCGTGGTCGGTGACGATGCAGACGATCTGGCCGAACCTGGTCGTGCAGCGCGAGATGAACACGCTCGGCGTGCGCCAGATCGTTCCCAATGGCCCCGACAGCATGCTGATGCTGTGGACCATGTTCGGCTACGAGGACGACACCGAGGAAATGACGCAGCACCGGCTGCGCCAGGGCAACCTGATGGGCCCCGCCGGCTTCCTCGGGCTGGAAGACAACGAGGCGATGAAGTTCGTGCAGGAAGGCGTGCGCCGCTCCAGCAGCGACCTCAACGTGCTCAAGCTGGACGCGCAGCAGGTCGGCACGTCCAGTTCCCTGATCTCCGAATCCGCCATCCGCGCGATGTACCAGTACTACCGCGGCGTGATGGGGTTCTGAGCGCGGCCTGACAGGAATCCAAAAGCCTATGAAACCGATGAACTACTTCCTCTTTCGCGAGAGCAGCCTCGGCACCGCGCGTGCGATCGAACTGCGGCTGGAAATCGATGCCTTCCACGCGGACTATTGCGCAGCGCTGGACGCCGGCATGGTCGAGTACTGGCCGGGCTTCTTCACCGACGATGCGCTTTACCGCATCACCGCACGCGAGAACGCCGAACGCAACCTGCCGGTCGGACTGGTGTATGCCGAAGGCATCGGCATGATGCGCGACCGCGCCGCGGCGATCGCCAATACGCAGATGTTCGCGCCGCGCTACAACCTGCACCTGGTGACCAATACGCGGGTCAGTGATGAGACCGCGGACGGCGATATCGTGGCGCAGGCCAATTTCATGCTGTTGCAGACCCTGGTGGAGGGGCCCACCACGATCCATCTCGCCGGCACCTATCACGACCGCTTCCGCCGCCAGGGCGGCAGGCTGCTGCTGCGCGAGCGCCAGGTGGTGTACGACACCACCATTATCGCGAACGACCTGGTCTATCCGGTCTGAGCTGCATCTCGATGAAAACGGCGGGCCGTGGGCCCGCCGTTGCTCTTACATGCTCCGCAACACGGTGCGGCTGTACTGGTTGTTGGCCTCCACCAGTGTCGCCAGCAATTCCATGAACACCTCCCGCTGCGCCGGCTTCAGCGGCGCGAGCATGCGCTCCTGCGCGCGCGCCATGTCGGCTCGCAGCGAAGTGACCACGCTCTTGCCTTCGCGCGTCAGGTGAACGTGGCGCGTGCGCCGGTCCGCGGGATTCTCGCGGCGCTCGACCAGGCCGCGCTCTTCGAGCCGGCGCACCACGTCCATGGTCGTGGTGCGGTCAAGGCCCACTTCCTGCCCCAGCGAGGTCTGGTCAAGCCCCGGCAGCACCGACAACACGGTCAGGATGGCGTACTGCACCGGCGTGATATTGGGCGCCTTGCATTCCTCGAAGAACATCGCCACGTGGATCTGGTGCAGCCGCCGCACCAGAAACCCGGGACGCGCCCAAAGCAGTTCCTTGGCCGGATCCGCTTCCGGCGCCGCAGTAGCCAGGCTGCCGCTTTCAGTCGTTGCATTGCGCTTTGCTCTCGAAGCCATCACCTTCACCATTTTGTATGCACACTGACAGTATATATGAGGTGCGGTCACGGCAATCTCCCGAAACGGGTCGCAACCGATGGCATGCACGACGTCGGCGCAGCGGGCTCAACGCGCGCCGGGTCACGGAGAAGGCGTTCGATTTGCATATAGCCGCGCTGGCGTGCATGCTGCAGCGGCGTGACGCCATCGCCATCGGCAAATGAACAGAGCGCGCCAGTGCCAACCGCAGTAGCCGGCCAGCGCCCGAATACGCTCTATAACAACCGGCGCCACCGTACCCGCGCACGCTGTCCTATAGTCGCGAGGCCCGCATCATGTCCGCCTGCGCGGGCCAGGCCTGAACGGAGACAACGCGTGTCGACAACCGAAGCCTATCTGCTGGATTCCATCCGTCTCGCCATGGAGAACGTGCGCGAGCGCAATACCTGGCCCTTTGGCGCCGTGGTGGTCAGGGACGGCACGGTGCTGGCCCGCGCGGTCAACGAGGTCGATGCCACCTGCGACCCCAGCGCGCATGCCGAGATGCAGGCGGTGCGCGCCGCCAGCCGCGCGCTCGGCAAGCCCGACCTGAGCGGTTGCACGGTGTACGCCAGCGGCTATCCCTGCCCGATGTGCCTGACCGCGATGTACCTGGCCGGGGTCGAGGCGGTCTACTACGCGTATTCCAACGAGGACGGCGCCCCTTACGACCTGTCCGCCGAGCGCGGCTACGTCGAGCTGGCCCGTCCGCTCGAGCAGCGCGAGATGAAGCTGGCCTACGTGCCTGCCCGCGACCAGGGCGTCGACCTGTACGAAGCGTGGCGCGCGCGCCAGGGCCAGTAACGGCGGCGGCATGACCGGGGAGCGGATGGCTGCCGCTCCCTTTGCCCGCGATGCCGGCATGGCCATCGCCTTGTCACCGAGGCCGGCTAATATGGGGATGACGGCGCTGCGACAGTGGGTCACATGTAACGGCCGGCGGCAGCACGGAACCGCGCGCGGAGCCTCCCGTCAAACCAGTGGATTGCGCGAGATGACTGGCTTGCGCTGCGGCACTGCATCGCAACATGCGGCGCCCGTGCCGGTTCGTCCCGCCAGTCGCGTAACCTCGCGTGTGACGCCTCGTGTTACGCCCTTCCGCCGGCGCGATGTTGCCGCGCAGACTCCCAGCAAACGCCCCCCTCTAGCCAAGGAGACGAACGTGCTGAGCCCGCATGAACTTGCCACGCTGCTATTGTTGAGCGACGGCCCCGACTCCCTCGATTCCACCGATTCCCGCCAGATCGATCCCATCGACCTAAAGGCCCTGGTGGACAAGCGATTCGTTCAACTGGAAGTCCTGCACGGCCGCCGTCAGGCGCCGCGCATCACCAGCCACGGCTATTCGATGCTCAAGGCCATGGGACGCTGACGCGGCGGCGCGGGACAATGCGCCGCAAGCGCCGTCCGGCCTACTCGCAAGCCCAAAGGAGGCCGCCATGACTTCTGGCCCGGCGCCTGATGCCGGCGCCCCTTCTGATCCCGACGCGGCGCGCCGCCGCTTCCTGCGCGACCTCGGCCTGCTGGCC
>JABFVP010000621.1 GCA_013362725.1 Cupriavidus sp. | reverse complement strand
CGACGCTGGTGATGATGGCGCAGTCGGTATCGATCACATTGGTGGCATCGAGGCGGCCGCCCAGCCCCACTTCGAGGACGATCGCGTCGAGGCCGGACGCGGCGAAGAAATGGAGGATCGCCAGCGTGGTGAACTCGAAGTAGGTCAGGCTGACCGGATCGGCAAAGCTGTTGCGCGCATGCTCGACCGCCTCGAAGTGCGGCAGCAGCTGCGCATCGGTGGCGATCTCGCCGTTCAGGCGCGCGCGCTCGTTGAACGAGATCAGGTGTGGCGAGGTATGGCAGCCCACCTTGTAGCCGGCTTCCAGCAGGATGCGCTCGAGCATGGCGCAGGTCGAGCCCTTGCCGTTGGTCCCGCCCACGGTAAAGACCGCGGCGTCGATCCTCAGCCCGAGGGCCTCCTTCACGCGCGTAATGCGCGTCAGGCCCATGTCGATGCCCACGGGATGGGCGGTTTCGAGATGGGCGAGCCATTCGGGGAGCGTGTGGAAGACAGGCATTTCGGGTGTGCGAGGGAAGCGTTCGAAGCGTTTGCTACCAGATTCGGGCAGGCGGGCGCAAAGTCAAGGGGCAGCGCCGCGCCCGTCCAGAAAAGGCGAAAGGCGCGTCAACCACCCGCGCCTTCGGTACCGCGATACGGGCGGCGTTATGCCACCGCGTCGGCCGGCTGCTTCTGCAGCAGCGCCAGCAGCTGCGCCAGTTCGGCGCGCATCTTGCGGCGGTCGACGATCATGTCGATGGCGCCCTTGGTCAGCAGGAATTCCGAGCGCTGGAAGCCTTCCGGCAGTTTCTCGCGCACGGTCTGCTCGATCACGCGCGGGCCGGCGAAGCCGATCAGCGCCTTGGGCTCGGCGATCACCACGTCGCCCAGGAAGGCGAACGAGGCCGACACGCCGCCCATGGTCGGGTCGGTCAGCACGCTGATGAACGGCAACTTGCTCGCGCTCAGCTGGTTCAGCATCGCCGTGGTCTTGGCCATCTGCAGCAGCGACAGCAGGCTTTCCTGCATGCGCGCGCCGCCGGTCGCGGTAAAGCAGATGAACGGCACCTTCTGCTCGAGCGCGGCCTGCGCGCCGCGCACGAAGCGCTCGCCCACCACCGAGCCCATCGAGCCGCCCATGAACTCGAACTCGAAGCAGCTCGCCACCACCGGGATGGTGTGGATGGCACCGCCCATCACCACCATGGCATCGGTCTCGCCGGTGTCGTCCATGGCGGCCTTGATGCGGTCGGGGTACTTCTTGGAATCCTTGAACTTGAGCGCGTCGACCGGCACGATCTCCTGGCCGATTTCATAGCGGCCTTCGGCGTCCAGCAACGCGTCCAGGCGCGCGCGCGCGCTGATGCGCATATGGTGGTCGCACTTGGGGCAGACGTGCAGGTTGGCCTCGACGTCGGTCCGGTACAGGGTGGACTCGCACGACGGGCACTTGACCCACAACCCCTCGGGGATGCCCTTGCGGGTGCTGGGGTCGGTCTGTTGAATCTTGGGGGGCAGGAGTTTATCCAACCAGCTCATGAAAGCTCCTTTCGGATAGCTGCGCACCGCCGGCAAACCCTGTGTCAGGGCGAACTTCGGCAGGTGGCAGGGAATCAACCCGCGAATTTACCACGGCGGGCCGTTGACCTCGAAGCGCGGCGCGCGTATTGGGCACGCCGCGTCACTTCTTGTAGCCTGCCGGGCGATGATCCGGTCACTTGGCGTCGAGCGCCTGGCGAATCTCCGCGATGAACGCCTGCAGCGCGGCCACCGCCTGCTCGCGCGGCGTGTCTTCCAGCAACTGCACCAGCCGGCTGCCAATCACCACGGCATCGGCCACGCTGCCGATCGCGCGTGCGGTCTGCGCGTCGCGGATGCCGAAGCCCACGCCCACCGGCAGGTTGGCGTGCTGCTTGATCAGCGGCAGGCGCGAGGCCACGCTGTCGAGATCGATCGCGGCCGAGCCGGTCACGCCCTTGAGCGAGACGTAGTACAGGTAGCCACTGGCCACGCGCGCGACCGCCTCGATGCGCGCATCGGTCGAGGTCGGCGCCAGCAGGAAGATCGGGTCCATGCCGTGGTCGCGCATCAGCCCGGCGAACGACTCGCACTCCTCGGGGGGATAGTCGACCACCAGCACGCCGTCGACGCCGGCGGCGCTGGCGGCCTTGGCGAAGGTCTCCTCGCCCATGCGCTCGATCGGGTTGGCATAGCCCATCAGCACCACCGGCGTCTCTGCATTGGTCTGGCGGAACTCGCGCACCCACTGCAGCACCTGGGTCAGCGACACCCCTTGCGCCAGCGCGCGCTCGGAGGCGCGCTGGATCACCGGGCCGTCGGCCATCGGGTCGGAGAACGGCACGCCCAGCTCGATCACGTCGGCGCCGCCCGCCACCAGCGCGTGCATCAGCGCCACGGTCAGGCCGGGCTCGGGATCGCCGGCGGTGATGAACGGAATCAGGCCCTTCTTCTGCTGCGCGGCCAGCGCCGCGAACGTCTTCTGGATACGGGACATATCAGGGAATCAGGTGAGGCCTCGGCACCGGCGAAACATAGTCGTTTTCGGCGGCCAGGGTTGGGGTGGTGTCAGGCTCGAGCGCGGGCATCGCTTGCGCGGCCGCGGCCACGCGCCCGCACGCCACCTGCACGTAGTCCGGGTTGATCTCGTAGCCGACAAAGCGCCGGCCATGGCGCAGGCAGGCCACCGCGGTGGTGCCGCTGCCGGCAAACGGATCCAGCACCAGGCCGCCCGGCGGGCAGCTCGACAGCACCATGCGCTCGACGATCTCCAGCGGCTTCTGCGTCGGGTGGTTGGCGCGCTCGGGGTCCTGGCGGTGGATGCGCGAGACGCTCCACAGGTCCTTCGGGTTGTAGCCCACCTCCAGCCACTTCTTGCCCTCGAAACGCGGCCGGCTGCGCGCCTTCTTGGTCTCGGGGTCGTACGGGATGCGCACGGGATCAAGATCGAAGTAGTAGTCGCGCGCCCTGGCGAAGAAGCCGATGTTGTCGTGCACCGACGAGAACTTGCGCGTGGTGCCGCCCATGCTGGGCACGCGGCGGTCCCAGATGATCTCGTTGATCATGGTCAGGCGCCGCTTCAGCATCACGAACAGCTCCGGCGAGTACTGCCAGGTGCAGAACAGGTAGAGCGTGCCCCTGGGCGCGAGCTTGGGCACCACCGCGTCCATCCAGCGCTCGGACCAGTCCAGATAGGCCTGGCCCGACAGCAGGTCGGAATCGTTGCCGTAGTCCTTGCCCAGCCCGTAAGGCGGATCGGCGACGATGAGGTCGACCGAGCCGTCCGGCAGGCGCGCAATGCCCTCGAACATGTCTTCCTGGAACAGGCGCAGCGCGGCGGAGTCGGGGGCGCCGGCGGTATCCGGCGCGCCGGCGCCGCCCACGGCAAGTCCGGTCGGAGGCAGCGCGCGCATCAGAGCTTGAGCCCCGCGCGCTCGGCGACGGTGTGCATATCCTTGTCGCCGCGGCCGGACAGGTTCACCAGCAGCAGCTTGTCCTTGGGCAGCGTCGGCGCCAGCTTGCAGGCATAGGCGATGGCATGGCTCGATTCCAACGCCGGGATGATGCCCTCGATGCGGCAGCAGTCGTGGAAGGCCTTGAGCGCTTCCTCGTCGGTGACCGGCACATACTGCGCACGGCCGCTGTCCTTGAGCCAGGCATGCTCGGGACCGACGCCCGGGTAGTCCAGGCCCGCCGACACCGAATGCGTCTCGATGATCTGGCCGTTGTCGTCCTGCAGCAGGTAGGTGCGGTTGCCGTGCAGCACGCCCGGCGCGCCGCGGGTGATGGA
>JABFVP010000591.1 GCA_013362725.1 Cupriavidus sp. | reverse complement strand
CTCCTCGAGTTCTATGTTGTGGCGCGCCCCGTCATCTGACGGGATTTCGGATGTCTGAAAGCGCAGACATGACTATTTAACGCACCCACCTTACGATTAGATTTCAATTCTGTCAGGTTCCGCTCCAACGTGGCAGCCAAGCCACTCCAGGAAGCGAAAAAGACAATGCCCCCGCGGCGCGGGGGCATTTTGCGTCGAGCCTTCTCCGCGAGGCGGAGTAGGCACTGGACTGCCTTTTACAGCATTGCCTTCAGCAGGCGGCCCATTTCCGACGGGTTCTTGGTCACCTTGATACCGCAGGCTTCCATGATTTCCAGCTTGGCCTGGGCGGTGTCGGCGCCGCCCGAGATCAGCGCGCCGGCGTGGCCCATGCGCTTGCCCGGAGGCGCGGTCACGCCAGCGATAAAGCCGACCACCGGCTTCTTCATGTTGTCCTTGATCCAGTTGGCCGCGTTGGCTTCATCCGGACCGCCGATCTCGCCGATCATGACCACGGCGTCCGTTTCCGGATCGTCGTTGAACATCTTCATCACGTCGATGTGCTTCAGGCCGTTGATCGGGTCGCCGCCGATGCCGACGGCCGACGACTGGCCCAGGCCCAGCGCGGTCAACTGGCCCACGGCTTCGTACGTCAGCGTGCCCGAGCGCGACACCACGCCGATGCGGCCCTTGCGGTGGATGTGGCCCGGCATGATGCCGATCTTGATTTCGTCCGGCGTGATCAGGCCCGGGCAGTTCGGCCCCAGCAGCAGGGTCTTCTTGTTCTCGCGGCGCATGCGGTCCTTGACTTCCATCATGTCGCGCACGGGGATGCCTTCGGTGATGCAGACCACCAGGTCCAGGTCGGCGTCAACGGCTTCCCAGATCGCGGCGGCGGCGCCTGCGGGCGGCACGTAGATCACCGACACGGTGGCGCCGGTCTGGGCCTTGGCGTCCTTGACGCTGGCGTAGATGGGAATGCCTTCGAAGTCTTCGCCGGCCTTCTTCGGGTTCACGCCGGCGACGAAGGCGTTCTTGCCGTTGGCGTAGTCGCGGCAGCCACGGGTGTGGAACTGGCCGGTCTTGCCGGTGATGCCCTGGGTAATGACCTTGGTGTCTTTGTTGATCAGAATCGACATGCTTTCGTCCTTTGCTTGACTCTGGCAGCGCGGGCAAAGGCCACGCGCGCTGCCGAAGTTCGCTTGTATTGGGTAACGGCGCCTCGGCTTACTTGCCGGCGGCGGCAGCCACGACCTTCTGGGCGGCTTCTTCCATCGTGTCGGCCGAGATGATCGGCAGGCCCGAGTCAGCCAGCATCTTGCGGCCCAGCTCTTCGTTGGTGCCCTTCATGCGCACGACCAGCGGCACCGTCAGGTGCACGGCCTTGGAAGCGGAGATCACGCCTTCGGCGATCACGTCGCAACGCATGATGCCGCCGAAGATGTTGACCAGGATGGCCTGCACGTTCGGGTTCTTCAGCATCAGCTTGAAGGCTTCGGTCACCTTCTCGGTGGTGGCACCGCCGCCCACGTCGAGGAAGTTGGCCGGCTCGCCGCCGAACAGCTTGATGGTGTCCATGGTGGCCATGGCCAGGCCGGCGCCGTTCACCAGGCAGCCGATGTTGCCGTCCAGCGAGATGTAGGCCAGGTCGAACTTCGAGGCTTCGATCTCGTTGGCGTCTTCTTCATCCAGGTCGCGGTAGGCGACGATTTCCGGATGGCGGAACAGCGCGTTCGAGTCGAAGTTGAACTTGGCGTCGAGCGCGATCACCTTGCCGTCGCCGGTCAGGATCAGCGGGTTGATTTCGGCCAGCGAGGCGTCGGTTTCATAGAACGCCTTGTACAGGCCCTGCAGGGCCTGGCGGGCTTGCGCCACGCTCGCGTCGGGCACGCCGATCTTGCGGGCGATGTCGTCGGCATCGGCGTCGGTCAGGCCGGTCGACGGCTCGACGATCAGGGTGTGGATCTTTTCCGGGGAGTGGGCAGCGACTTCCTCGATGTCCATGCCGCCTTCGCTCGACGCCATCAGGGCGATCTTCTGCGAGACGCGGTCCACCACCAGCGAAACGTACAGTTCCTTCTTGATGTCGGCGCCTTCTTCGATCAGCAGGCGGTTGACCTTCTTGCCCTCCGGACCGGTCTGGTGCGTGACCAGCTGCATGCCCAGGATGTTCGACGCGTAGGTCTTGACCTCGTCCATGCTCTTGGCAACCTTGACGCCGCCGCCCTTGCCGCGGCCACCCGCGTGGATCTGCGCCTTGACAACCCACACCGGGCCGCCGAGTTGTTCTGCGGCCTTCAGGGCCTCGTCAACCGAGAACGCGGGGATGCCGCGCGGAACCGGCACATTGTATTTGCGCAGGATTTCCTTGCCTTGATACTCATGGATATTCATGCGTGTTTCCTTTCGGGTAGGCGTAAAAGGTAGAAGGGAAGAATCTGAAAGAAGACGAACTCTCTCGTCGGGCTGGCCGATCCTGAGAATCAGCCGGAGGTGCCGGTCGGCCGGTCGGCCGGGACAGCGTCGTTGCCGTCGATTGCGTGACCACCGCGGTCGCCATTGGCCGCGGGCTGCTGCGCCTGAGGCGCGGATGCGACGGCAGGCGCGGCCTCGGCCCGTACCTTGGGCGTCGGCTGGTGACCATACCAGCGCGGGTAAAACTGACGAACCACCTCGCCGTCGAAACGCAGGGCGTGGCAGCCGTTCAACTGATAGGGCGGCTCCGGATTCGGATCGTCCTCGCCGTTGTCGCGGATACTGATGACCTCGCCGGCAAAGGCCTGGATCGCGGTGCTGGGCAGTACGCCGGCGGCTTCGGTCAGGTGGGAACAGCCCCCGACCCCGCCCAGGCGCTCGCGCACCGCCTTGCGGAAACCCTTGCGCAGGTTCAGTCCGATCAGCTTGCGGTAAGCCGGACCGATGGTGTCGCACTGCGACGGGTACGGCACCCAGTCCGAGCAGGCCTCGGCATCCAGCACCGTCATGTCCTCGTCGATGGTGATGCGCAGCCACAGGTCGTGCAGCGGCTGGCCTTGCGGGCGGATGCGGTCGCCGGCCAGTTCGATGTCGCGGGGCTTGGTGTCGGTCAGGCGCACCTCGATGTCCCACAGGCCGTCTTCTCTCTGGTACGCCTCGGCCGCAATGGCGCGGCGGTGACGCAGGGAGCGGTTGACGGGCTGGGACAGAGGCATGGCCAGGCTGGGAATGCGGATACGGAGGCTACGGAGAATCCGGGGGCTGGGGCACGGCGGTGCCGCGGCACCGAATAACCCGGGGAGTTTAACATGCCAGGCAGCGTTGGCCGGGAACATCCTTGTGCGGCAACTGTCGCGCCCGGATTGTCGGCCGGCCGCGGCGGGGCGACATGCCGGCCCCCATTGCCGCAACGCACCAGCTGACACCGGCTTGCCGGGTGGGAGTCAGACCGTGCGGCGGCATGGCGCGATGACGCAACGCAGCGAAATACACATGACGGCAACACAGGTACTTGCCTGCGCTGCCACGCCGCGCGGCTCAGTCCGCGTCGCCGTAATCCTCGTCCGCGCCCTGGATGATCTTGCCGACCACCGCGCGCGAAAAGCCGCGTGCCACCATGAAGCGGATCTGCTTGGCCCGCGCCTCGGGCGTGTCGGGCGGCGTGCCGAAGCGCTTGCGCCAGACCTCGCGCGCGCGTTCGGCTTCGGTGGCGCGCAGGCGCTGCTGCAGCTCGCCCAGCTGCTCGCTGTCGAGCTTGTGGGTCTTGGCTTCCTGCATCACGCGCGCGGTGCCGGAACGGGCGCCGCGGCGATGCACCAGGCTGTCGGCGAAGCGCTGGTTCGACAGCCAGT
>JABFVP010000701.1 GCA_013362725.1 Cupriavidus sp. | reverse complement strand
AACAGGCCGCGCAGCGTCATGTACGCCGACAGCCCCAGGAACACGAACACCACCAGCGACTTCAGGTTGCCCGCGCCGATGCGCACCAGCGTCTTGCTGCCGCAGCCGGACGCCAGCACCATGCCGAAGCCGAACATCAGCCCGCCGGCCAGCGCCGACAGCCACGCCAGCTTGCTGGCGGCATAGATAGTCTTGGTCGGGTCGATGGCGCCGTTCCAGGCCAGCACGCCGGTGCCGATCATGGCCACGCCGATCGCCAGGACCCACATGCGCATGCGGCTCCAGTCACCCATGTTGACGATGTCAGAGACCGCGCCCATGGTGCAGAAGTGCGTGCGCTGCAGCACCGCGCCGAACAGGAAGGTCAGGACAAAGCTGCTCAGCAGCACCGAGCGCGACAGCGCGGCAAGATCGATTTCAGGCATGGGAAGGGAACGGCAGGCTCAGGCTCGGGAACAGTCAGGCGGCGGCCTGGTAGCGGGTCGGATCGGGCACGCCGGCAGCCTCGAAGCCGGCGCGGCGGATGCGGCAGGAATCGCACACGCCGCAGGCGCGGCCGTCGTCGTCGGCCTGGTAGCACGACACCGTCAGGCTGTAGTCGACGCCCAGCGCAATGCCGGCGCGGATGATCTCGCCCTTGGTCATGTCGATGATGGGCGCATGCACGCGGAAGCGGTCGCCCTCGACGCCGGCCTTGGTGGCCAGGTTGGCCAGGGTCTCGTAGGCGGCGACGTATTCCGGGCGGCAGTCCGGATAGCCGGAATAGTCGACCGCGTTGGCGCCGAAGAACAGGTCGCGCCCGCCCACCGCCTCGGCCCAGCCGAGCGCCAGCGACAGCATGATGGTGTTGCGCGCCGGGACATAAGTGACCGGGATGCCGCCGCTGGCGCCATCGGTGGGAACCTCCAGCGTGTCGTCGGTCAGCGCCGAGCCGCCGAAGCGGCGCAGGTCGAGGTCGACGATCTCGTGGCGCACGGCGCCCAGCGCCGCGGCCACGCGCTTGGCGGCTTCCAGCTCCGCGGAATGGCGCTGGCCATAGCGCATCGACAGCGCATAGGTCTCGAAGCCCTGGGCGCGGGCCATGGCAAGTACGGTGGCGGAGTCGAGTCCGCCGGACAGCAGGACGATGGCGCGTTGAGTCATGGTGCGGGTCGCGCCGGGGGCGGCGCGCAAGAACATTCAGGCGAATCGCATATTCTAGCGCGACAAACGAAAAAGGCCCGCCGAAGCGGGCCTTGCAATGGCGGACGGCGGCGCCGGCGGCGCTTACTTCAGCGTCTTGAGCCGGTTGCTCGCCGCCTGCGCGCCCTCGGTGCCGGGATACTTCGCCACCACCTGCTCCAGCGTCTTGCGCGCGGCCGCCTTCTGGCCGGACTCGAGCTGGTTGTTGGCAATGGCGATCATCGCGTCCGGCACCTTGGGGTGCGTCGGGTTGGCGTTGACCATGTTCTGCAGCACGAAGGTGGAACCCTTGTAGTCGCGCTGCGCGTACAGCGAGTTGCCGAGCCAGTACTGTGCCAGCGGCAGGTACGGGCTCTGCGGGTACTTCTTCACGAACGCCGAGAACGAATTCCCCGCGCTCTTGAAATCGCCCGCCTGGAACTGCTTGAGCGCGGCATCGTATTCGGGCTTTTCGCCGGGCTGCGCGATGCCTTCGCGACCTTCGACCGTGACCTGCTGCGGCTCGAATTTCTTCAGGCGCGCGTCGAGGTCGGCGTAGTAGTCCTTCTGCTGCTTCTGCAGCGTTTCCACCGTGTTCTGCAGGACTTCGTTCTGGCCGCGCAGCCGCGCCACTTCCTGGCGCAGGCCTTCGAGCTGGTTCTGCATATCGAGCAGGGTGCGGCTGTTCTGCTCGATGCGCTGCGTCGCGGTCGCCTGGAAACCGTTGAACTGGTCGCGCAGGCCGATGACGGCCTTGCGGGCCTCGTCATCGTCGAACACTCCGGCATGCGCCTGCGACAGCGGCAGCATGCCGCCGCCGGCGACGGCGGCGAGCCACAACAGGGTGGAAACGCGTGCTTTCATGGAAGGCGGTCCGGATCAGTAGTTGATGTCCGCGCGGCGGTTCTCGGCCCACGAGGCTTCATCGTGGCCGGTCGCCTTGGGCTTTTCCTTGCCCAGGCTGACGGCTTCCATCTGCGCGTCAGGCACGCCCATCGAGGCCAGCGAACGGCGCACGGCCTCGGCGCGCTTCTGGCCCAGCGCCAGGTTGTACTCGCTGGTGCCGCGTTCGTCGGTGTTGCCCTGGATCAGGATCTTGCGGCCCTGGTTGGTGCCCAGGTACTTGGCGTGCGCGCCCAGCATGCCCTGGTAGTCGGCCTTGACGGTGTAGCTGTCGAAGTCGAAGTAGACGCTGCGCTTGGCCAGCGGGCCGTTCGGGTCGTTCAGCGGATCGGCCGCGGTCACCGGGGTGACGGCGCGCGGATCGGCGCCCGTGCCCGCCGTGCCGGCGCCGGCGTTGGCGGTATCGTCGAGCTTGACGCCGGAGCTGCAGGCGCCCAGGGCAAGCAGTGCGGCAATGGCAAGGGTTTTGGTCATCAGTTGAGGCATAGTGAATGACTCCTGTTATTGCATGAAAGGACCCCAGGACGGCTCGCGAACATCGCCGGACTGGAGGGACAGAACCTGCCGGGTACGCCCGTCAGTGGACACCGCCGCCAGCACCGCGCGACCGCCCACGCGGGTGGCATAAAGGATGTACTTGCCGTTGGCGGCGAAGCTGGGCGCCTCGTCGTTGGCCGTATCGGTCAGCGACGTCACGTCGCCGTTGGTCAGGTCCTGCAGCTGCAGCTTGAAGCCGCCCCCGCGCGAGATGTACGCCAGGTACTTGCCGTCCGGCGAAATGCGCGGGCTGACGTTGTAGCTGCCCTTGAAGGTAACGCGTTGGGCTCCGCCGCCCTCCTCGCCGGAGGCGGGCATGCGGTAGATCTGCGGCGCACCGCCGCGGTCGCTGGTGAAGTAGATGCTCTTGCCGTCGGGCGAGTACTGCGGCTCGGTGTCGATGGCGCTGCTGCGCGACAGGCGGCGGATGCCCGAGCCGTCGGCATTGACCTGGTAGACCTGGGTATTGCCGTCGCGGGACAGCGCCAGCGCCAGATGGCGGCCGTCCGGCGACCACGACGGCGCGCTGTTGTTGCCCTTCTGGTTCGACACCAGCGTGCGCTTGCCGCTGGCGAGGTCGTGCACGTAGACCACCGGCTTCTTGGCCTCGAACGAGACGTAGGCCACGCGCGCGCCGTCCGGCGACCACGACGGCGAGATGATCGGCTCGTTGCTGGTCAGCGCCACCTGGGCGTTCTGCCCGTCCGAATCGGAGATCAGCAGCTGGTAGCGGCCGCCCACCTTCGACACGTAGGACAGGCGCGTGGCAAACACGCCGCGCTCGCCCAGCAGCTTTTCATAGATGTAATCGGCGATCTTGTGCGCGGTCACGCGCAGCTGCGACTGGTTCACGGTGAAGGCCAGCCCGCCCAGGCTCTGGCCCTTGACGGTGTCGTACAGGCGGAAGCGCACTTCGTACTTGCCGCCCGCGGCCGGGGTCACGCTGCCGGCGACGAAGGCATCGGCGCCGCGCGCCTTCCAGCTGCCCAGGTCGACATTGGCGGACTCGGCCACGGTGGCGCCGCCCGGGTCGACGTTGCGCAAGCGGCCGCTGCGGGCCAGGTCCGAACGGATGATCGCGGTCAGGTTCTGCGGGGCCTGGGCCTCGCCCTGGAAGTTGGCAGTGGCCACCGGGAACTGGCTGGCGCCCACCCCGGAGATCTCAACGTTGAGCTGCGCGTGCGCGGTGCCGGCGGCCCTGGTCATGGCCGCGGCCAGCCACGCCATCAGCGCGCGC
>JABFVP010000406.1 GCA_013362725.1 Cupriavidus sp. | reverse complement strand
CGGCGGTGCTGCCGGCTTCGATGGCGGTGCGGGCCGGCGCGCCGGCGCTGGTGCGCAGGGTCGGATGGGGCATGGTGGTCCTCGTCGACAGGGTAGGAAGTGGGCGGCGCCGCTGGCGGCCGCCCGGTTCGCCGCAGGCGCGGCATGGAGCGTAGTTTCCGGCGCCGCCGGCAGCCCCGGAAGTGGCCCGATGGACAACATCCGATAGAATCGGGCCAAGCCACGCCAGCGTGGCCAGGCTATCCGAGCTTCCGACCCGCCCCCCGACCCAGCGAGATTCCGATGCACACCGTCGCGGTGATTGCCTTCGAAGGCATCAGCCCCTTCCACCTGTCCGTGCCCTGCATCGTCTTTGGCGACGACCTCGACCGCCTCGGCGTGCCGCGTTACCGCTTGCTGATCTGCGCGGAGACGCCGGGCTTGATTGCCACCATGTCAGGCTTCCGCATCGAGGTGGAGCACGACCTTTCCGTACTTGAGCAGGCCGATACCGTGATCATGCCGGCGTGGCGGGATCCGGCCGAGCGCGCGCCGCAGGCGCTGCTCGATGCGCTGCAGGCTGCCAGCGCGCGCGGCGCGCGCATCGCCGGCTTGTGCCTGGGCACCTTCGTGGTGGCCGAGGCGGGCCTGCTCGACGGCCGCACCGCGGCCACGCACTGGGCCTGGGCCGACGACTTCGCGCAGCGCTATCCGCGCGTGCGGCTCGACCGCGATTCGCTCTATATCGACGATGGCGCGCTCCTGACCTCGGCCGGCACCGCCGCCGCGCTGGACTGCTGCCTGCATCTGGTGCGGCGCGACCATGGCGCCGAGGTAGCCAACCGGGTGGCGCGCCGCATGGTGGTGGCGCCGCACCGGCACGGCGGCCAGGCGCAATACATCGAACACCCGCTGCCGCAGGCGGACGGCGCCGACCGGCTCAGCCTGACGCTGGACTGGGCCATCGCGCACCTGGCCGAGCCGCTGACGCTCGATACGCTGGCCGCGAAGGCCGGCATGAGCCGGCGCAATTTCACGCGTCGCTTCAAGGAGAAGACTGGAACCACCGTGACGCAGTGGCTGCTGAACCACCGGCTGACCGCGGCGCGGCGCCTGCTGGAGACCACCGACAAGGGCGTCGATCTGGTGGCCGGGCTGGTCGGCTTCGGCTCGGCCGTTTCACTGCGCCAGCACTTCACCCAGGCGCTGGCGGTGTCGCCGTCGGCCTACCGCAAGCAGTTCGGCACCGCGGTGCCGCGCAACGGGCTCAGGTGACCTTCATCAGCGACGAGGCGACGGTGCGGAGTTCGTCGAAATTGGTGATCAGGCCGAAACTGAGCAGGAACATGCCGACATGGAACAAGCCCCGGTATCGGTCGGAAAGGAACAGGAAGGGCGCCGCAATGCGGGCGCGCAACGGCGGCCGGGTCAGCACCAGGCAGGTCAGCACGCCCAGCAGCGCGCCGGCGATCACGTCGGTCGGGTAGTGCAGGCCGACAAAGATGCGGGCCATGCAGATCAGCAGCACGGCATACGCCAGCGCCAGCAGGCCAAGCCAGCGGGCGGCGACGATCACGCCGGTCGCCACCGCGCACCACATCATCGCGTGATCGCTGGGGAATGAGCTCCAGCTGCGCATGCCATCGTCCGCGGCCAGCAGGAAGCGCAGACCGACCTCCGGATTGGCCATGGGCCGCGCGCGAAAGGGCAGCCAGTTCGCCAGCAAGCGGCCCAGCAACAGTGCGCAAAAGGCGGCGACCACGGTCGCGGTGACGATCTCGCGATCGCGTTGCTTGTCCGCGCCGTCGCGGAACCAGACCCACCACAGCAACGCTACCATGGGCACGCCGCGCAGCATGTAGAACTGGGTGAAGGCCATCACCCCGTGGTCGAAGACGGGCCAGCGGAAGGAGAACTGGTTCAGGAAGTGAATGATGCTGCTGTCAAAGGCGTTCATCCCTCCCTCCCCGAGGAACGGTGACTCACGATCAACGCGCTGAGTATAGGCAGGGATGTGGCTGGTTCGATGAGCGCAAGCCTTGCGTCGGTTCGCTGACGCACGCAAGCGCGGGGTGTTGCACGGCCGTCGTTGTGGCATGCCCGGGCGGATGCCTTGCCTCCGCCCGGTGTGCGGGATTGGCCAACAGCTTGCTTACATGCCGTCGGAACGGCGTGAGCCGCCGAACAAGCGCGCGCCCAGCACCACCCCCAGGCCAAGCGCAATCCCGAGCGCGCGCACAGGATTGGCATGGACAAAGGTTTCCGTACGTTCCAGGCTGGTTTCCCATTCGTTCTTGACGCGTCCGCTCACACGCCGGGCGACGTCCCTGGACTTTGCCGCGATTTCGGTTGCGGCACTGCCCGACCTGGCGGCGAGCTCGACGAACTCCGCCTTGGCCTGTTCGAGGTTGTCGCCGGACAGCGTGGGCAGGCGATCGATCAGCCGGTCGAGCTCGCGCGCCAGGTCCTCCGAGGCCGGCGAGCGTGTCGACGTATCCCCCCACTGTGCGCCGCTGCGCGTCTCCGAACCCGATACCGAAGACATGCGCGTTTCCTGCTGGCGCAGGCCCGATGTGCCGGTGGGCGTGCTTGTCGTTTCCGTCTGTTCCATGGTGCGCCTCCGCATTGAAGTATCCGTGGCGCACCGGGCGAACCCGGCGCGCCACGGGAGGGCGGTGCACCTTTCGTGCCGGGCGATGGCCGTCGGCGTGACCGCCTCTGCGCCATGCCGGACGTGGCGCCACCGCGGTCCATCGACAGCGCAGCCCCATGCCGCATTACAAAGTCAGGCAGATTTGCGCGCCGAGATTGCGCGGCGGACGCGCCAGCGCAGCACGGCGCCGCGCACGGGATGGCCGGGGCGCACAAAATCGCGCTGCGCGGCTTGGCATGGCGGTTGCATTGTCAAGGGTGTCGTACTCTGCAAGCAGGAGGGGATCTTGGCACATCAAATTCCACGGCCAGAGGAAGGGCCGCACGTACCCGAGGTGCCGCCGGCCGATCCTTCGCGCAAGAGCGAAGAGCAGCTTCCGCCCCGGCACGACAATGACCTTGGCAAGCCGCCGCGGCAGCCGGGACAGGAAGACCTGCGCCGGCAGTCGTCGTGGTCGATGCAGCAATAGCTTTCGCCGAGCAGCGCTATGCTGGACCGGTGCGCGACACCTCTGATGGCGGCTGCGTGGAGGTGGAATGGCTCAAGCGCTGCCTCAATCTCATGGAAGGCGAATCCGGCCTCGAGATCCTGAGTCGCGTCGCACGGATGACGGCGGTTCACACGCGAGTGTGAACCGCCGTTGTGCTGTATGGAGCGCGTAGCGAGGCGAACATGCAGCATCTGCCGGAACGATCCGCGCCACGCGGGAACGAAGCAGGACAGGTGTGTGAAGCGCTCATCGCCGCATGGCGAATGCCGCGCCCGCCACGCGATGTTCCAGGAGGACTGACATGAACACCACGGCAAAGCTGGTCCCGTCGACCGAACTGGCCCGGCAGAATCCCATCCACTTTCCCAATGAAAGCGCGGCGTACCGAGAGGCGCGCAACGCCTTGCTGGCGGAAGAAATCGAACTGCGGCGGCACATCGAACGCGTCGCCGCACAGCGCCGCGCCTTGCCGCCCGGCGGCGAAGTGACGAAGCGCTATACGTTCCAGGGCGAACACGGTCCGGTGACCCTCGAAGACCTGTTCGCCGGGAAGGATACGCTGGTGGTCTACAGCTATATGTTCGGCCCGCAGCGGGAGCGGCCTTGTCCGATGTGCACGTCCATCATGGCCGGCTGGGACCACAAGGTTGCTGATATAGAGCAGCGCACGGCACTGGCGATGGTGGCGCGCTCGCCGATCGATCGACTTGTCGCGGCC